>CAUPVH010000046.1:0-7883 GCA_963514635.1 uncultured Prevotella sp.
ACTCCATGCAAACCATCAGCGCATACGGCAGTGCCCTATCTAAGTTTGCGCCCACGCCCAACATCGACCGATTGGCGCGCCGCGGCATGCTGTTCAGGTCGGCCTTTGTCGAAAACTCGCTGTCAACGCCCAGTCGCGCCTGCCTCATCACGGGTCTTTACAGCCACCAAAACGGGCAACGACAACTGGGAGAAGGCATCGATACCACCCGAACTTTTTTCAGCGAACTGCTACAAAAGGCGGGGTACACCACGGGAATGGTGGGCAAATGGCACATGCACTGCCGCCCCAAGGGGTTCGATTTCTTCCACATCCTCAACAACCAAGGCTCTTACTACAACCCCGTGTTCTGCTCCAACCGCGAATACGGCAAGTACAAGCAAGAGAAAGGCTACGCAACGACACTCATTACCGACCATGCCATCAACTTCTTAGAGCATCGCGACAAGTCGAAACCCTTCTGTTTGCTGGTGCATCACAAGGCACCGCACCGCAATTGGATGCCCGAAGAAAAATACTTCGGCCTTTATAGCGACGTAGAATTCCCACTTCCCAAAACCTTTTGGGACGATTACGCCACGCGCGGCTCGGCTGCCAGAACGCAAAAGATGCGCATCGACGACGACTTGCGCATGATTCAAGACCTGAAAGTGCCCGAAACGCTAGACACGGCCGACGTGGAAAGCATGGATTCGTATTACGCACTGCTCGGCGAAACAAGCCGATTTACCCCCGAACAGCGCGTGGCCTTCGACAAATACTACATGCCTAGGAACAAGAAGTTTATCGAATCAAAACTCACAGGCAAGGAATTGGTGAAGTGGAAATACCAAAACTACATTCGCGACTACGCTGCCGTGATACGCTCTGTTGACGACAACGTGGGCCGACTGCTCGATTATCTGGAACAAAACGGACTTAGCGACAACACCATCGTGGTGTACACCTCCGACCAAGGCTTCTACATGGGCGAACACGGATGGTTTGATAAGCGGTTCATGTACGAAGAGTCGTTCCACACGCCGCTCATCATCAGCTATCCCGGACATGTAAAAGAAGGAACAGAATGCAACCAATTGGTGCAGAACATCGACTTCGCGCCCACTTTCCTCGAACTTGCCGGGGTGAAAAAGCCCACCGAGATGACTGGCCGTAGTCTGCAACCGCTGTTCAAGGGCACAAATGTAAAGGACTGGCGAAAAGACCTTTACTACCATTATTACGACTATCCAACCTACCACCTTGTGCGTAAACATGATGGCGTGCGCAACGAACGCTACAAGCTTATCCACTTCTACGGCAAGGGCAGCGACCGCGCCGTGCAAGAAAACAAGTACCAACGCACGCCCGGAACCAGCGAATATTATACCTATCAGGCATTGAAACGCATCAATTACTTCCGCGATGATGCCGACATAGACTATTACGAGCTGTACGACTTGCAGGCCGACCCCGACGAACTGAACAACATCTACGGCAAACCGGGTACAGAAAAGGTTACCAAACAGTTGCTTAAACGATTGGGCGAATACCGCAAAGAACTGAAAGTAGACGAATAACGCCCACCCAACGGCAAGCGGACGAGAGCATATTGCCAATTGCCCACACCCTGCAAAAGCAGCCAACACAAAAGAAAGAATATGACAACAGAACAGTTATATAAGATTTTTGAACGCCACCCCATAGTAACCACCGACAGTCGCGACTGCCCCGCGGGTAGCATTTTCTTCGCCCTTAAAGGCGAATCGTTCAACGGAAACAAGTTAGCTGCCGCGGCCTTGCAGCAAGGTTGCGCCTTTGCCGTGGTAGACGAGGCCGAATTTTGCCCACCTAACGATGAGCGATACATACTGGTAGACGACGTGTTGCGCGCCTTCCAACTGTTAGCGCGCCACCATCGCCGCACCCTTGGCACGCGCATAGTGGGCATAACGGGCACCAACGGCAAAACAACCACCAAGGAACTACTGGCTGCCGTGCTGGGCCAGAAGTACAACGTGCTGTACACTTTGGGCAATTTCAACAACGACATTGGCGTTCCCAAAACCCTATTACGCCTTAAACCCGAACAAGAAGTGGCCGTGGTAGAAATGGGAGCCAGTCATCCGGGCGACATAAAAACACTGGTCGAGCTGGTTGAACCCGACCTTGCACTCATCACCAACGTAGGCATGGCCCACCTGCAAGGCTTTGGCTCGTTCGAAGGCGTGGTGAAAACAAAGGGCGAACTATACGACTTTATGCGCCAAAGCAAGCGCGGAAAGGTGTTTGTCGATGCCAACAATCCCCACCTGATGGGCATTGCCGAGGGGCTAGACCTCGTAACCTACGGCACGCCTGCACGCCCCGACCTCTTCGTTAGCGGCAAAGTGGTTTCGGCTGCCCCCTTCTTACGTTTCGCTTGGCAACGCGAAGGCGGCGCATGGAACGAGGTTCAGACCCATCTTGTTGGGGCATACAACGTGCTAAACATGCTTGCAGCCCTCAGTGTTGGCCTTTTCTTAGGCGTTTCGGCCGAAGAGTCGAACCGTGCCTTAGCCAATTACGTGCCCAGCAACAACCGTTCGCAACTGGAAGAGACGGCACACAACAAGCTGATTATGGATGCCTACAACGCCAACCCAACAAGTATGAGCGTGGCCCTGAACAACTTTCACGATATGGAAGTGCCGCACAAGATGGCCATTTTGGGCGACATGCTCGAGTTGGGAGCCGTTAGTCAGAGCGCGCACCAAGCCATTGCCGACCAGCTTTCGCAACTCGCACTCGACGAAGTGTGGCTCGTTGGTCCCGAATTTGCCCGCACAAGCTGTGCTTTCCGCAAGTTCAACAACGTAGAAGAAGTGATAGCCGAGTTGAAAAAGCATCGTCCCGAAAACCATTACATCCTTGTAAAAGGCAGCAACGGCATACATCTCGACAAGTTGCCGCAATGGCTTTAACGGCGTACGCCTAGAACATCAGCACCACACTACGAACCGGCTCTGCGGGCATGTTCTCCGATACCCTTTACCAAAGTAAGACAGGAAAGCGCACGCATGCCATTGAGATAAGTTATGCTTCACTATATTTACACCGGTTGGGGATGAGCTTTTGCTTATCCCCGACTGGCCTTATTAGGTTATCACAAGCAGAATAGCCCACATCCGCAGCAATGCCCGTTGCCGCATTGCCCACGTCTTGGCCAGTAAGAACGTCGCGGCCCGCCTCCAACTTCGTCGTGTTGTTGTCAAACTCAAACACATCCACGGCATACATCAATCTGTTTTACCCTTGAACCTCCTTTCAAATTCTTCTTTCGGCATCTTGTATTTCAAATATTTGATAACGTTGTCTCGATAGAATTTGTCCATGAACACAGAGTCAGTGTCACTTCCATTAAACCATATCGGTTCACTCACGCCTATGGCATTCAGCACGGGCACGGGGTTATCCTCCGTGCCATACTGCGGGTTATTCATGTCTTCACGGTTGACAATGAGCGTAACTTTCTTTCCACCATATCTCCCTGGTACGTGCCGAAAAGATATTATATTCATACATTTCTTGTATTCTGCACAATAAAAGGTCCAATAATCTGCTGAGGGAAAATTAAAGTAATCCCTAGAATCATAGGAGTCTTCAAAGGTTTCAGATAACGGGAAACGTTCTTCATCAACACTATGCAAGTAGTACTTTGACTCGAATGCAGGCATCGTTACGTTTATTCTTATACTATCATTTATGTACTTTTGGCAGAAGTCCGCAGCATCATTATTATACTTGTCCTTATAATATAATGCGTCTACCACCTTGGGTATCATCGGGACCACAAACTTATTCCCAATCCAAGTCCCAAGAATAAGCGTCAAAGGGATAAGGCCTGCGAAATTTATTTTCTTCATATCGTTATAATTGAATTGCCCTAACAACCATGCTACTTGGTTTTACCCTTGAACCTCCTTTCAAATTCTTCTTTCGGCATCTTGTATTTCAAATATTGGATGACATTGTTTCGATAGAATTTGTCCATGAACACAGCATCGGTGTCCCTTCCATCGAACCATATCGGTTCACTCACACCCACCGCTTTCAGCACGGGTATGGGATTATCCATCGTCCCATATAGCGGATTAGTCATGTCTTCACGGTTTATAGTCAATCGGAGTAGTTTATTACTATACCTCCCATTCACTCGATGAAATGTAATGATATTCATATATTTCTTGTATTCTACGCAATAGAACATACGATAATCCGCACTTGGGAAATTAAAAAAATCTTTAGTATCAGAACTCGTTTTAAAGACTTCCACCAAAGGAAATCTTATGTCATCAACATTATGCATTGAAAGTTTTGAGTCAAAATCAGGCATAATGATCTCAACCTCCATGCTGTTTACCATATACTTTGAATAATACATTGAAGCCTCATTATTATACTTATCCTTATAAAATAACGCATCTACCACCTTTGGCATAATAGGTACAATAAACCAAGAGCCTATCAAGCTCCCGATAAACACCCAAGGGATAAAACCTACATATTTCGTCACTTTCATTGCTTATAATCTATTTGCAATTACGCTAATTCTTCCTTCTCTCTCGTTACGAGCAGCAATAATCTTTCCCATCATCGACATATACACCAAATTCTCATCCTCATTAGCCCACGCTTCGATATAATTGCACAATATCGAGCTAAGGATACCGATGCCTATTCCACTAAGAGTAAGCCATTTGTTAGATACTTTCCATTTGAAAACGCTCGTCTTACCCGTCCACATCCCCTTGATAAAGTCGCGGCGCAGCTCTTTTGTCCCTACCTGTGCATCCAATGCCAAGTCGTGCGCCCACATGGCATGGTCCGCCATAGCATGGTTTCCTGCGTTGGCATACCGCGCGGCTTTCCCAGTGAGGTCGGCCGCCTCTCTGCCCAACTGCTTGTTTCGCGTTGTTACACTCATAACGTTTTCACAAGCAGAATAGCCTGCATCCGCAACAATGCCCGTTGCTGCATCGCCCACATCTTGGCCAGTAAGAACGTCGCGGTCCGCCTCCAACTCCGCCTGGTTGTTGTCAAATTCAAACACATCCACAGCATACAGGCTTTGTTTCAGCGCATTGTCGTCGCGGTAGCTGCCGTTACCACCCTTTAAATAATGATAGGTAGTCAGGCCCGAGCCTACAACCAGCCCAAACACCGCACCGCCGCCCATGCCCTCCAGGCCTGCAAGCACGGCATTCGATGCGCCGTCTATAAACCCCTGCCATACTTTCGACTCCTTGTTTTTGGACTTAATCTTCTCGTTGCCCGCGCTAATCATCTTCGCCAACTCCACCGCCTTGGCGTGGTCCATAACCAACGACACCACCCCACCCTTGGTGCACGTCAAGATGGAACGCTCCAGCAGCGGCCTGTCGCCATCGAGAAAAACCTCGCTGTGGTAAAAAGACCATTGCCCGCTCAACGTGCAATCGCATTCGTTGGCAACGTATTTGTAAGCAAGTGCGGCACCATCTGCCACACCAGAACCAACTCCTAAGGCGACAAAAGCGCATGCTGCGGCAGCAACAACCGCAGCACCAGCTCCCATCGTTGCAACAACAAACAACACCGCGAACGCACCAAGGGCAAGCCCCGCAAGTAAGCTAGACAACCCTGAAAAGTACATTTGCTTAATGCGACACTGCAAAGAGCAGCTCAGTTTCTTGTCGCAGATGTTCAACAAGGGCCTTTTCTCCTCGCCGTAAAATACATTCGGGGTTCGCGTCAACCCCAACTGCGCAGGCATTCCGCCCATCATCTCGGTGCAGATAACGTCTGTACCCGCCGGAATATACGATTGTGCCATAACTATTTAAGCCTACGTATTTGGTAAGTCACTAGTATTTCGATGTTGTTACGAACCTCCTCGATGATGTTCACCTTAATGTCCTGGGGAAGTCCGTCCTCAGAGAGCAGCGTGTCGTGATAGAACTCAAAGTTATACTGCGTGAAATTGTACTTGATAAAGGGCTGGTAGCGGTCCCTGTAAATGTTCATCACATGGTGTCGAACATAGCGTATCAGCCGCTGGTCGTCGAAAGAGATGTAACGCGACAGTTTCTTCAAGCCCGTTTCCTTGTCGGTGGAAACCGCCTGCGTTACCGTCGCCTCAATCGGAGTCTGGTCGAAAAGAAAAGAATGGAACGTTCGTTCGAACTTGCAATCCTCCAAGGCCGCCCCAACAAGATACCTGTCGAAGAACACGTCGAAGAACAATTTCCCCGTTAGTTCTTTCCTAAATATTGGCTCGTCGCAAAAGTGCGCGTCTACCATATCCGTAAACCTGTCGAGCTGCCTAAACTCGTCCATCCCGCCGTCGGCTGCCGGATTAATCTTTCGATACATCCCGCTTTTGTACTTTTCCCACTTTTCCTTTATATCTTCAAGGTTCAGCACCCTGTTGATAAAGCCTTCATCGGGGTCTACCGACACTTCCGCCTGGCTCTTAATCACGTCTATCTTGTCAACCAATTCCAGCGCGGCGAGCATGTTTTCGGGACTAATCTTCGCGAAACTCTCACCCGCGTCCACCTTAAACCAATACTTGTTGCCGTTATGGTTGGGCGTCAATATCAGTTCTCGTTGGGTTTCAGAATGGCTGGCCACCACACCATCAATTCGGTTAATCACCTTTTGTTCGCACCGATACCTTACGGCATCATCAAACCTTTCTTCTTCTTCTCCCAAAATCCTGGTGTACTTATTTTCTTCTTCGTATTGCATCTTGTTAATAAATTAAGGGTGTTTTTGCAAATTTACACAGTCCGCACGAGAAACGAAGCCGCCGAATGGTAAAAAAAACATAACGCAGAGACATTTAACAATTAGATGCGGTATGGCCAATATACACCATAGTGAAGTGCGCTATACCCCAAACGTCCTTGTAAGGACAGCCGAACATATTTGCAGCAAACGCCCAGTTACCCCACGGATAATCCTAAATCAAGCCAAGCCATCTGCCATCCCGCGAGCTACACCCCCATTTACGCAATAGACTTCCCATGCCAACCCGAAGCAAAACTACCCACGCACAGGTTCGGCTAAACGGCACACAATAAGCTGATGATAAACGCACACAATGCCAACCCCACAAGCATGAGCGTTCCCCAGAACAACTTTCACGATATGGAAGTGCTGCACAAGACGGCCATTGGGGGCGACATGCTCGAATTGGGATTCGTTAGCCAAAGCGCACATCAAGCCGTTACCGACCAACTTTCGTAGTTCGCACCCGACGAGGTATGGCCTGTTAGTCCCAAATTCGCCTGTGTCACAACGTGGCTACACCTCAAAAAGGTAACCTGGCGAGAGTTGTTTCAATGCTTTCGCTGCCAGTTGAAAGCATCTGTCCTGTGGCACATAATGAGGAGAAAGCAAAAGGGCACTTCTTTATGTTCCTTATGTTCTTATGTCAAGATGGGCGTATTTATGTCAAAATCCGAAAGATAAACGATTAACTCGTTCACTCGTCAACTTCCCAACTCGTCCATTCGTTAACTTGCCCTCTTGTCCACTCGTCAACTTGTCCTCTTGTCCTCTTGTCCACTCGTTAACTTCTCAACTCGTTAACTTATCCTCTTGTCAACTCGTCCTCTCGTCAGCCATTGTAATCTTTTTAGTAAGAATTTTAACATTATGAGTGCTCTTTTTGCCACCAATCGTTCGCCTTGTCGCAAAAAATCGACTCTCGCGAAGGTTTGTTTTGATGCAAATAAAGGGTAGTTGCACATACGGGCAAAATGAATATTTATTAAAAAAAAGTGCTGTTTGCACCTGTTTTTGGCCAATTTGCTGCTAAATTCAGTGCGTTTTGGTGCAAAACGCAAGGTAAAATGGTGCAAAACGCAGTGCAAAAT
>CAUPVH010000047.1:0-7880 GCA_963514635.1 uncultured Prevotella sp.
TGGTTGGGCTGCGATGTGGCAGACGAGGCCGAAAACCATAACACCCTCGCCATTTCGATTGCTCATCTTGCGCTATCCGATGGTCAACACGCCCTTTCCGCACCACTGCCAACAGGCGAACGCGTGGTAGAAAACATGGTTTACGCACTAGAAGGAACGCACCAAAAGCGCGTAAATGGCGAGTTGACGTTTCGGTCTAAAACCAATTCGTACAACGATAACTACGAAGGGGGAAAGGTAGCCCGCATTACTACCTTCACTCCGTTGCACGCAGGACATGTGGTTCAGATAGATTTCTCCAAGTTCGACCTCATGTATTCGCCACGTGCTGACTTCGGAGTGCGCGCCAAATTCATTGTGTACGAAGGCATAGGAACGAAAGGGCGCAAGCTTTGGGAACTTACTTCGCCCGCCGACAAACAGCGTGGACCTGGCCAAACGCTGCGTTCGCAATCGGCCGATGGGGCGTTAACCATCGAATTTAACCCCAACGACTCCCACCATACGGCCAAAGGTTTCGTGGCCAAGGTAAGCGAATACATCCCCAAAGCCATGTCGTTGGCTAGTGTAGACGTGCGCCAAGCATCTACGGCAGCTGTTTCGCCGGGTGCTGCACGCCAGCCCTTGCTGCTCATTAACCTGCATACCGAGGGCAACTTGCAGCCCATAACGCTGAAAAGCCTGCAACTAAACCTCAAACAATCGTTGCCCGCAATGGCTGGTTTGCAGCTTTTTGCACAACCTGCGAACACGCCCGATGCTGCGCCCAGCGGCAATCCGCTGGCTACTATCGCACAATCCGCCCTTAGTCAGCAACAAACCATGTCCCTGTCTACTCCCCTTGCCCTTACCGAAAGCGACAATTGGCTGCTGCTTTGCGCAGATGTGGCCAACGATGCACCAGCAGGAAAGCTACTCGATGCAGCCTTGATGCAGGTTGAAACCTCGCTAGGCGAAACCGCCGTGCAACAAGGCGACCCCGACGGAGCGCGCCGTGTGGAATACGAACGCGCCCTAGTAAAGGGCGATAACGGACGTGTTGAGGTGGCCGACAACACCACATTGACTCTATACGACGACGGCGGAAAAGACAAAAGTGAAAGTAAAGGCTTCGACGGACATATTACTTTCGTACCCAAAACCGCCGGCAGGCTCATCGCCATTAAGCCAACCACATGGAAGTTAGCCGCCTCCGACAAACTAGAAGTGTACTTCGGAACGGAGAAAAAGAACAAGCCCGACCTCTCGTTTAGCCGCAACGACCATTTCGACAAGCTGCTTTCCACCTCTGCCGATGGTGCCATTACCCTGCGTTATACCACGGGCAAGTACGTTGCAGCCGAGGGTTTCGCCCTCGAAGTGAAGGCCATTACGCCGCAAAAGCTGGCCGTTAGCGAGGTGAAGACCCACGCCATCGCCCCAGAAAAGGTGTTTAAGGGACAAACAGACGTGCCTCTGCTGCACGTTGTTGTCGACGTTAAGGGCGAAAAAGGCCAGCTAGACATCACCCAAATGCAAGCCGACTTGCAAGGCGATGCACCCACACATATATATAAGGTGTATGCAACTGGGCAAGACAATGCCTTTGCCACCACGCAAACATGGGCTACCAACACCCACAACAACGGCATCTTCAGTGGCACTTACACCATCGAGAAAGAGGGCGAATACCATTTTTGGCTCGCGGCCGATGTGGAAAGCGAGGCGCAAGTAGGGCAAACGCTCATCGCATCGCTCACCCATATAACCGCCGCCAATGCCCAAGTTGCGCCCCAAAACGCTGAAATGGCTGCCGCCATCATCGCACAAGGCATCAGCGGAACGCTTAACGTAGGGCCCAACGCCACCTACAAAACCATCCAAGCGGCAGTAGATGCGTTGAAAGATGGGGTAGATGGCCCCGTTACCATCAGCATCGAAAGCGGCAAGTATAAGGAAAATGTCATCATTCCGCACATTTCTGGCCTGTCACCTGTCAATACACTCACCATCAAACCAGCCTCTGGCAAGCGCGGCGACGTGCATATCTTCCACGATAGGTTTGCAAAGAACGGTTACGACCCCGACCAAATGGCCAACGATTACGGCGTGGTAACCTTCGATGGAGCCGACTATACCACCTTGCAGGCACTCGAAATAAGCACCGAAGACCTAACTTATCCTGGCGTGATACACCTGCGCAACGAAAGCCGACACGTAACAATAGACAGCTGTTACGTGCATGCGCCCAAATCGGCTAACATACAACAGAAGGTAACGCTGCTCAACATGTACGCCAAAAGCCAGGCCAACGCCAACAACGACCACCTTACGCTTTCGCGTTCGCTACTCGAAGGCGGTTATATGGGCGTGCGTTTGGGCGGCACAGGCACCGTGGCACTGCCCAAAGAAGTGGGTGGGCGCATCCTCAACAACGTCTTCCGCAACCAAGGAACGAAGGCCATATACGTGGCACGCGAGGCGGATGCCCACATCGAAGGCAACATTGTAGAGAACGAAACCTCCGACCACAACGACTTTAACGCCGTAGACATCGATGCTACGGGCGATGTTCGCCTTGCTCGTAACCGCATCAACCTATCCACCAAGGGCTATTGCACGGCCATTTACGTGCGCAACATGTCGGGTTTGCCCACTGCGCAAGCGCAGATAGTAAACAATGTGGTGATGGTTGGCCACGGCACAACGCCCCCACGGCGCAATGCCTCTAAGGCCTTAACCTTGAAAGGCGATGTGGCCAACCTGCTAGTGGCCCACAACAGCCTTTGCGTTGAAGGCAACGAGAAAGACATTACGGTGAGCATACTCGGCAAAATGGCCGACAACGTGCGCCTGGTGAACAACCTTTTTGCCAATACGGGCAAGGGCGCCGTTTACCAATGCGCACGCCAAGAAAACCTGGCCAGCCTGCGTTTAGACCACAACAACCTTTACACCAACGGCACATCGCTAGCCGATGTGCGCACACCCGTAGCTACACTTTCGGCTTGGATGGCCCTTTCGGGCGAGCGATACGCCTATAATAATAAGGTGGAATTTGCATCAGGCGTATTGTTGCAACCCCTTTCGGAAACCGAATTGCGCCACGCCACGCCCCTTGCCGTGGTGCCGACCGACATACTTGGGCAGCCGCGCAACACGTTAACGCCCCTCATTGGTGCTTACGAACATGCTTGGCAGTCGCCTTCTACGGGCATCGTTGCACCTTCGGCATCGGCCAATGGCATCCAACTAAGTGCATACAAGGGCGTGTTAAGCCTTTCGTCACTGCCCGCCAATGCCGTTGTCGAGGTGTTCTCAACGAGCGGTATGTTGCTTTCGCGCCACGCTTTGCCTGCCAACGCCAGCAGTTTGCAAGCAACGGGCTTGCCCCAAGGCGTGTTGGTGGTTCGCGTAACGTGGAACAACGGCAAGTGGAGCAAGGCCATCAGGCTATAAACAGGTGCGGTTAAACAACGGAAGTAATACCGTCGACACTACAAATAGGTAGGGTTTTCGGAGTAATTAAGAGAAAGGGGAAAAGCTAAATAAAAGTCTTTTCTTCTTTCTTTTTGTGCTGAAAAAGTTCGTGTAAGGTTAGTATAGCTTGTTTGTCTTAACGAAGACATTTTTACTTCATGGTATAACGCATCATATCCATTCCTTTCCTTGTCAATGTTTTCCCATATATATTCCACAATTATGCAACGCCCAACACCTTACATATTGCTATTAAAACAATATCATAAAGGGATTATAGGGGGTTAATGGCTTACCATCTGCAACGTTAGTGTGGCACATTGCTTAATATCTGCAACGCAACGAGTGGCAAAGCTTACTTTCTAACATCACGAAAAGCACAGCCAATGAAATCTTTTAATAAAATTCATGCTCAAAAATTTGTAACTATCTTTTATTTGTTTTACTTTTGCCATAGATCTAATTATAAACAATCTAAGTGCTAATATTATGTCCGAAGAATTGGAAGTGAAAGAATTGGACCAAGTCGTGGTTCGTTTCTCAGGGGACTCGGGTGACGGAATGCAGTTAGCGGGAAACATTTTCTCAACTATTTCTGCAACAGTTGGTAATGACATCTCAACCTTTCCGGATTACCCGGCAGACATTCGTGCACCGCAAGGCTCGCTTAATGGCGTGTCGGGTTATCAGGTACACATCGGCGAAGACAAGGTGCTTACGCCCGGAGACTTCTGTGATGTGCTTGTTGCGATGAACGCTGCGGCCCTGAAAACGCAGTACAAATACGCCCGCCCACAGGCAACGATTATCATTGATACCGACAGTTTTGGCCCAAAAGACCTTAAAAAGGCTGAGTTTAAAACCGAAGACTACCTCGCAGAGCTAGGTATTGATGCCGATTGCGTGGTGGCATGCCCCATCACTACGATGGTTAAAGAATGTCTGAAAGACACAGGCATGGACAATAAGTCGATGTTGAAGTGCCGAAACATGTTTGCACTGGGCATCGTATGCTGGCTTTTCAACCGCGATATGGAGCTGGCCTTCGACTTCTTGCGTAAGAAATTCCACAAGAAACCGCAGATTGCTGAAAGCAATATCAAGGTGGTGATGGCCGGATACGACTACGGACACAACACGCACGCATCGGTTCCGGCTACCTATCGCATCGAGTCGAAGGTGAAAACGAAGGGACGTTACATGGACATAACAGGCAATAAGGCCACTGCTTACGGACTTATCGCCGCCGCAGAAAAAGCCGGATTGCAACTGTTCTTGGGCTCTTACCCCATCACTCCCGCAACAGACATCCTGCACGAACTAGCCAAACACAAGAGCTTGGGCGTGAAAACGGTGCAATGCGAAGACGAAATTGCAGGCTGCGCAAGTGCCATCGGCGCGTCGTTTGCTGGTGCGCTGGCCGCCACTTCTACCTCAGGGCCTGGCATCTGCCTTAAAAGCGAGGCCATGAACTTGGCTGTTATCGACGAAATTCCACTTGTAGTAATAGACGTACAACGCGGTGGACCATCCACAGGACTGCCTACGAAGAGCGAACAAACCGACCTTTTGCAGGCTTTATACGGCAGAAACGGCGAGTCGCCCATGCCAGTTATCGCCGCAACAAGCCCTACCGACTGTTTCGATTCGGCTTACATGGCAGCCAAAATAGCTTTAGAATACCTCACACCCGTGATACTTCTCACGGACGGATTTCTCGGAAACGGGTCGGCAGCATGGCAATTGCCCGACATGAACAAGCTACCCGACATCCATCCGCACTTCGCAACCGAAGAAATGCGCGGCAACTACACCCCTTATCGCCGCGATGAGGCAACGCTAGCACGCTATTGGGCCATCCCCGGAACGCCTGGTTACGAACATATTTTAGGCGGTTTGGAGAAAGACGGAAAGACGGGTAGCATCTCTACCGAACCCGAAAACCACAACCTGATGGTGCACCTGCGCGCACAAAAGGTGACTGGCATTAAGGTACCCGATGTGCAAGTGCAGGGCGATGACGATGCCGACTTGCTCATTGTTGGCTTTGGCAGCACCTACGGACACCTATTTTCGGCAATGAAAGCTTTGCGTAAGCAGGGCAAAAAGGTGGCTTTGGCGCAGTTCAAGTACATCAATCCCTTGCCCGCCAACACCGAAGAGGTGCTGCGTAAGTACAAAAAGGTGGTTGTGGCCGAACAAAACATGGGCCAATTTGCCATGTATCTGCGCGGAAAGATAGACGGATTTGTGCCTTACCAATATAATGAGGTGAAGGGACAGCCACTTGTTGTCACCGAATTGGTTGAAGCGTTCAAGAAGATAATTGAGGAATAAAATGGCGACGAGGAGTTAAGGAGTTAAGAAGTTAAGGAGTTAAGCCGTATGTTTTGTTGCTAATGGCTGTCGGTTTATAAGCGAGCTGATAGCTGGGGCAAGTCAAACAAGACTGATAAAAACCCACAAAGCCCACAAAACCCACCAACTTTCTCTTTCATCTTAGCCACCTAATAACAAAGCATATCACTCCCCTCTCCCCTTGGAGAGGGGGTGGGGGTGAGGCTTTTACTTGTCAACTAACAAAACAACTGTTATGACTTATACAGCACAAGATTATAAACAAGGCACCCCGAGATGGTGTCCTGGTTGCGGCGATCATTTCTTTTTAGCATCGTTGCAGAAGGCGATGGCCGACTTAGGCATCGCTCCATACGAAACAGCAGTGATTTCCGGCATCGGTTGTTCTAGCCGTTTGCCTTATTATATGAAGACTTACGCCATGCAGACCATACACGGACGTGCGGCTGCAATTGCTACGGGGGCGAAGGTTGCTAACCCTAAGCTTACCATTTGGCAGGTTAGCGGCGACGGCGACGGACTGGCCATCGGCGGAAACCATTTTATTCACTGCCTGCGCAGAAACGTAGACATTAACATTATCTTACTAAATAACCGCATCTACGGACTAACTAAGGGTCAATACTCGCCCACTTCGCCACGCGGATTCGTGTCGAAGTCGTCGCCTTACGGAACAGTTGAAGACCCATTCCGCCCTGCCGAACTGGCATTTGGCGCACGCGGCAACTTCTTCGGGCGTGCCGTGGCTACCGATAACCAAGGCGTTATGGAGCTGATGAAGGCCGGACAACGCCATAAAGGAACCTCTGTTTGCGAGATTTTGCAGCACTGCGTTATCTTCAACGACGGCATCTACGACCCCGTTTACTCGTCGCCTGGCCGCAAAAGCAACGCTATCTACCTGAAACATGGCGAGAAAATGCTCTTCGGAGAGAACAACGAATATGGCTTGGCACAAGAAGGGTTTGGGCTGAAAGTGGTGAAAGTGGGCGAAAACGGCGCAACATTAGACGATGTGCTCGTGCATGATGCACACGCCGAAGACCACACGCTGCAAATGAAACTGGCGCTAATGAACAACGAACAGGGGTTCCCTGTGGCACTAGGCATCATCCGCGACGTTGAATCGCCCACTTACGAGGCCTGTGTTGAACAGCAAATCGAGGATGTGAAAGGCCGTGCTGCCTATCATAACTTCACCGAATTGCTGGAAACGAACGACATTTGGGAGGTGAAGTAACAGCCTACTGCCTCAGAATAGAAGTTCACCCCCAACCCCTCTCCACGGGAAGAAGGGAGTAGTATGCTTTGTTTAGGCATGGCATACTTACTCCCAACTCGCCTGGGAGAGGGGCTTTTGTTTATCTAATCCCTTTGTGGTGTGTGCTTGTCCAGAAAAACATACTTAAAAACTCAACTCATAAACTTAAAAACTCATACACTTACAAGCCTCATGACCTTGTAAAACTCACAAACTCATAAACTAAAAGCTCACAAACTCACGAACTAAAACCTCACAAGCTTATAATATCTTTTACAAAACAAGTGTTGTTTGCCACGCGGTTTTAGAAAAATAGAGGTTCAAAAACAATCAATTCAATGAGAGGTTTTTAAGTTAACAAGAGAACAAGTTAACGAGTTGACAAGTTGGTTAAGCGGCTGACGAGTTACAAGTAGACCAGTTGGCGGTGGATTGGTTGACGAGTTAAATGTAATGGAGGTGATTTTTAGTGCCTGTATTTAGTGAAGTCGTCTTGACGTTTAATCTTTCTATAAATTGAGAGGAGTTTATTATCTTTGTGCTGTAAAACCAAGATAAGCCCCCTCTCATGTGCGATGTACAGGACTAAGATACGATGAAAGTCAAAATTCTGCCCCATTTGTCTGTGGCAAAACGTGGCCATGTCTCAAAACGTGGCATGACGGAAGTCACTCAATACATTCTCTACAAGCAGAAAATCGGCTGTCAATGATAGGTTACTTCTTCGTTTCCATGCTGCTGTCTTCATTGGCCATGATGCCCCACAACCGCTCGCACTGGCATCGTAAGCGTACGTGTTTTC
>CAUPVH010000048.1:0-7812 GCA_963514635.1 uncultured Prevotella sp.
GTCTTCGTCTTGCATTCGGCGCGTTATGCCGTGCGAAAATGGCGTAAGCACCACGCAAGGCACCACGGGGAACCGCTCTTTTACGGCATGCGCCACGGCAAATGCGTCGTTGTCGGCATTGCCGGGCATGCAGATAATGAGGTCTACGCTAATGCTCTGCATCACCTCTTCGGCCTCTTCAAGGGTGCTAACCTGCTTGAATGTGGGCGGATAGCGCAGTCCTAGTTCAACATACTCGTTATAAATCTTCTCGTCGATGCGGCCATCGTCTTCCAACATAAAGGCATCGTAGGGGTTGGCCACGATAAGCACATTATATATACGGTGCTTCATCAGGTCGATGAAGTTAACGTCTTTCAGTAGGATGTCGTTCCACTCTTGCGGTATCTTGTTGTCCATGTCGTTCTGTCTTTATGTTTGTGGGGGTGTGCCTGGAAGGCGCAACACTTGCCATTTGCTTTGCCGTTAGCGGCCATACAAAATTAAAGTAATAGGCCCGAACGCCCAAAACATTTAGGGATAAGTTGCGTGTTGTTCTGATAATAGCGAGTAAACACGATAAAATGACCGACAAATAAAGCGTAAAAACAGAAAGAAATGGAAATATTTTAAATTGCAAATAGAAAGCAAATGTGTGCGAAAACATTGCATTTTGGTTATATATTTATTCACTTTATGTCTGATAATAGGTAAAAGCGTTATTTTGATTGCAAAATATTTGGTAGGTGTTTAAATTTTTCATAGCTTTGCAATATTCATTAAACGCTTGTAATTCGAACATAAGGCATTTAGCCATCCTTCTACGCTGAATAATCAACATGCAACCATAAAGTGTTGTTTTTAATAATAACTAATGAGAGAAAATTTATGGGAAAAAGGTTTACTATGCTATTGGCCAGCCTCTTCTTATGTATAGGAGCGGCCTTGGCTCAAATGAAAATCTCAGGAACGGTAATCAGTTCGGAAGACGGACAGCCAGTGATTGGCGCCTCTGTCGTTGTTACTGGCACAGGTCAGGGAACGGTTACCAATCTCGAAGGACAGTTTACGCTTACCGTACCCGAACGTGCTAAGCTGCATATATCTTCGGCAGGCATGAAAGCTGTGGACGTAACAGCAAAGGATAACATGCGCGTTGTGCTGGAACCACTGAACACTACGCTGGGCGAAGTGGTGGTTACGGCGATGGGAATTAAGCGTTCGGCCAAGGCATTGGGCTTTTCGGCCACGGCTGTTAAAGGCGATGAAATTGCCGCAGCGCGCACAAACGACATCATGTCGAGCCTTGCAGGTAAGGTGGCGGGCGTGCAAATATCCAGTTCTTCGTCAGACCCCGGCTCGTCTAAGTCGGTTATCGTGCGTGGTATCAGCTCGTTGGGTAGCACCAATCAGCCGCTATATGTTATCGATGGCGTGCCATTGACCAACAATGCCGTGGTGAGTAACAACGGATTGAACCGCGGTTACGACTTTGGTAACGGTGCTAGTGCCGTGAATCCCGACGACGTGGAGAGCATGACCATTCTTAAAGGAGCAGCCGCAACGGCTCTTTATGGCAGCCGAGCAGCCAATGGCGTTATACTTATCACTACCAAGACGGGCAAGAAAGCCCCAAAGGGACTGGGTATAGAGTATAACGGCGGCATGCAGTGGGAAACGCTGTTGCGCCTGCCGCAGATGCAAAACGACTTTGGTATGGGTTGGTATGGCAACAAGACCGACCTTGAGAACGGTTCGTGGGGACCGCGTTTCGATGGCTCGTGGTTGCGCTACGGTAACGTTTACGAAGGCACCCAGAACTTTAAGAGTTACGTGCCAATAAAAAACAATGTGCGCGATTTCTTCGACACGGGCTATAGATATAGCAACAGCGTGTCGCTTAACGGCGCAACAGACGCTAGCAACTTCTTCCTCAGCCTGTCGCAGATAAGCCAAGATGGTATCATACCCACCGATGCCGACAGCTATAATAAGTACACGTTCTCGGCTAGAGCTAGTCATAAGGTGAACAACCTTACGTTCAGCACGTCGCTTAACTATGCTTATCAGCGCAATAACTTCGTGTCTACGGGGCAAGGGCTCGGTTCGATGTACAACACAGTCATGCAAACGCCACGCGATATCAGCATCACAGAGTTGTCCGACCTTAGCAATCCTTTCAATACGCCGGGTTATTACTATACACCTTATGGCGTAACCAATCCCTATTACATTCTGAAGAACTATAAGAACCAATTTGAAAGCGAACGTTTCTACGGCAAGCTGCAATTGGATTACGACTTCTTGAAATATTTTAAGCTTACCTATCGTTTCGGACTTGACACAAGTACCGAGCACCACGATATGGGAGAGCCCAACATGTCGGCCCTGTTTAAGGGCACGCCCAACTGGGAAGACGCGCTGCGTAGCCTCACGGGGCGAGTTAGCGAGCAAACAACGCGTCGCCGAGAGATAAACCAAGACCTCTTGATTACGTTCGATAAAGACCTTACCGACAGTTGGCACGTCAACGCATTGGTGGGATTTAATGGTAACGAACGCAAGTATAGCTATCAGAGTTCGGAGATAACGAACCTCACTATACCAACGTGGTATAACTTGGCAAACACAGCCGACAAGCCTACGGTGGACAGTTATCAGCGTACACAACGACTGATGGGAGTGCTAGGGCAAGCCGAAGTGGCGTTTAAAAACATGGTTTACCTAACGCTTACGGCTCGTAACGACTGGTCGTCTACACTTCCGCGCGGCAGTCGCTCGTATTTTTACCCAGGTGCAACGGCCAGTTGGATATTCTCTGAAGTACTTCCTGAGAATGTTAAGAAGACAGTTAGCTACGCCAAGCTGCGTGCAGCATGGGGAAAGACGGGTAACGACGCCCTGCCTTATATGACGAAGACCATTTACACGCAAGGCCTTTCCAACAGTAGTGGATGGTTTAATAGCGGTTTCCCCTTCACCAACGGCAATTGGAACTCGTATAGCGTTGGCAACACACTTGGTAGTAGCACGCTAGGTCCTGAGATGACCACCGAGTTCGAGGTGGGTCTTAACATGGCTTTCTTTGGTAACAGGCTCAGTTTCGACGCATCGTTCTACAACCGAACCAGCGACCACCAGATATTTAGCCTCGACATGGATGCCGCATCAGGCTATCTTTACCAGAACATGAACCTTGGTGAGATTCGCAACCGCGGTGTTGAACTGATTGTTAGTGGTACACCTGTGAAGTTGAAAAACTTTGCTTGGGACGTTACTTGGAACTTCACCAAGAACTGGAGCAAGGTAATCAGCCTGCCCGAAGAACTGGGTGGCGAGTCGTCTATCTATGGATTGACTGGCGGAACTGGCCTTTACGCCAAGGTTGGAGAAGAGCTTGGCGTGTTCAAGGCTTATGTTCCACTGCGCGATCCCGCTACGGGAAAAATCGTAGTAGACAACCAAGGCCTACCCATAAGCGACCCCAAACAACAGATTGTGGGTAGCATGAACTACAAATACACTATGGGTATCAACAACACCTTTACCTATAAGGGCGTAAGCCTGTCGGTAGACGTGGACATTCGCCAAGGAGGAAAGATGTACTCGCGCACCAAAGGCATCAGCTACTTTACGGGTAACGCCATGCAAACGGCTTACAACAGCCGCAACCCGTGGATTGTACCCAACACTGTTGTGCAAAATGGAACCGATGCGCAAGGCAATCCCGTTTACGTAGATAACACCACGCCGCTTAACGCCTCAGACATTTATAACTTCTGGAACAATGGCGGCTTAGAAATGGGAGCTGGCGACCTTATCGATAAGTCGTATATTAAGCTGCGCTCAATAACTCTTAGTTGGACCTTGCCCAAGAAATGGTTGGCCAATACATTCCTCACAGATGTGCGCTTATCGGCATTTGGCAACAACCTTTTCCTTTGGACACCAGCAGAGAATACCTTTGTAGATCCTGAGCTAACATCATTTGGCAACGACTTGCGAGGCAACTTCGGCGAGTGGTCGGCCAATCCAAGCTCGCGAAAGTTCGGTTTCAACGTTTCTGTTAAATTCTAAACCCGCAGCATGATGAAAAAGATAACAATACTGGCAGCCCTCGTAACGATGGTGTTAAGTGGCTGCAACCTCGACATAAACGACAATCCCAACTATCCGTCAGAGGTACAAGTTACGCCCGAAAAGATGTTACCTTCGGCCGAAAACGCTATTGCTGACGTGTTGGGCGACCAAATGTTCACCTACGCGGGTTTCTTTTCGCAGTACTTCGAACAGCGACCCGAACAGAACCAATATAACAATTTGGCCGAACTGAACATCAACGAAAGCACCAACCTTACAGACAGGTGCTATCGTTTGCTCTATGCGGGTGCACTGAAAGACCTGCAAGTGATAATGGAGAAAAGCACCAACGCTGCCAATCGCTACGCATGCACTGTGCTTAGGGCATGGGCTTTTCAGATAATCGTAGATAATTATAGCGATGCGCCGTACTCGGAAGCATTGATGGGACAAGCCAACCCTACTCCCAAATGGGAAGACGGAAAGACCGTCCTTTTAGGCGTGCTAGACGAACTTGACAAGGCGGAATCTAACCTCGGTACCGAAAGCATGACCTTAGACGACCCGCTAATGGACAAGAAAATAAGTCAGTGGAAGGGGTTTGCCAACGCTTTACGCCTGCGCATTTACATGCGTTTCATCGACGGTGGTGTGGATGTGGCCAGCTATACACAAAAGGTAAAAGACCTTGTTGCGGCCAATGCGTTCTTCAAAGGCGATGTTAAGTTCGATGTTTACACCAATGCCGAAAAGCAATATAACCCCTGGTACGGTGCTATTTTCGCCCTGCGCGCCAACAACTTTGCCGCCGCTTATCCCATTGTGGAGTATTATAAGGCCAACAAAGACCCACGTCTAAGCTATGCCATTGCCAAGAATAGCTCTGGTAGCTACGTAGGACAGTTGCCTGGTTCGAAAATAAAGATGAAAGAGTGGCGCAACACGTTGGGTTGGAAAAACGGAAATGTGAGTCGGATTAGTTTTGGTGTGATGGCTGCCCAGCCTATATACGCATTCTCTGCCAGCGAACTAAACTTCCTTTTGGCCGAAGTACAACTGCGTTTTAACAACGATGCAGCCAAAGCCAAAGCGGCTTACGAGGCAGGAGTAACTGCCGACTTTGCTTTTAGAGGAATGGAAGGCAAGGCAGAGGCCTTCTTGAAAAGCGATGCTGCTAAGTTCGACGGCAAGAGTACCGACGAACAACTCCAACTCCTTTATATGCAGAAGTGGGTGGCATTCTTTATGTGCAACCACATGGAGGCGTGGTCGGAGATTAGGCGTACTGATGTACCTAAAACAAGTACGAAGACTGCTAAGCAGATATTCGACGGCGACGCTTACACGCCAGGCGAGCTCATCGTACCTGCTGTGAACCACATACAGGCGGGTGGATTGGCCAAACGCGTACCTTATCCCCATGATGCTCGTAAGAACAATAAGCTGAATACGCCTGTCGAAAAGAAACTGAGCGACCCTGTTTTCTGGGATGTTAAATGATATAAAGGCCTAATCTCAACCCTTCTCCAAGGGAATAAGGGTTGGGAGTGAGGCTGATTCCTTTATTATAATAATGTATAAACAGCAAAAGCATGAAGAAATATATCATCAACCTATTGCCTACGCTGGCACTCGTGTTTGCTTTGGGTGCATGTAGCGACGACGAAAAGACCGACTCTTCCGTGCATCACATCATCTATATGAACATGCAAGGCGAGGATGTGGAAGAAGTGGCGGAGGGGTTTTAAAACGAAGAACCCCGGTGGTCGCCCCCCTATATGGGGGAAGACTATTCCGCAAACTTGGTCGTTACAGGCCTTGATGCCGTAGATACCAGCAAGCCTGGTCTCTATGATATAACATACAGCTGCACCGCGCCCGACGGCGTTAAGGCTACAGCACAACGAACCGTGGCTGTTTGCAATCCCGATGCAGCCGTTAAGATGGCAGGAACGTATATTACCGTGACGGGCACCAAATGTGTAGACACCAATGGCAAAGAACAAACGTTTACGAAGAGCACCGTTAGTGTAAGCCAATTGGCCTCAGGCCTGTTCATGGTTAGCGACTTGTTGGGCGGATACAATGCTGCTATGAAGGCGGCCAACACGCCAACAGGAAGTTCGGACGAGATTGAGACCATGCTGCTTGTGGCAGACGATGGCAGCTTTAAGCCCTATTCGGTGAACATCGCTGGTAAGGAAGTGGCACTAGACAACTTCTCCGATACCTCTTTCGATGCAAAGAATGGTGTGTTAACGTGGAAGGTCACTTATCAAGGCAATACTTACACAATTGTGTTGAACAGATAAAAAGCAATGATTATGAAGAAATACATCATACATATAGCCGCAGCAGCGTTTGCCCTGATGGGCCTTTCGGCTTGCGACGTGGAAACCAACGAGAAACCTGGCGGAACGGAAGTGGAGCAGATGGCGGGCTTTTGGGTCGTGCGTGTGCACGAAGTGAACGCCGACGGAACGCTTACGCCAAACGTTTTTGGCGGCAACGCTTATAACCTGCAAACCTATAACACGGTAGAAAACACGGCCGACAAGATGTGGGTGAACGTCAGTGTTGGCAAGAAGTGGAGCCTATTGCTTGTTACGCCCATAAATTATGGCGCGCGCACTTTTGCTTGCCAAAACGTGAAAGCCGTGCACAACAGCGACGATACTGGGGCAACAGTGAGCATTACCGACGGAAAGGTGCTCGAAGGGCAGGGGCACAACCTGCACAACCTGCCCACAGACAGCATTGTGTTTAACGTGCAACTGAGCAGTTATCCAGGCAAAACCTATCGTGTAACGGGTACTCGGCGAAGTGGATTTACAGAATAGGTTGCTACTACATCTTTCGTAAGGCCTATGGCTTAGCATACACAAGCATGTTAGCATGGTGTGTTCGTCCTAGCCAAATGTGCTAGGCGCGGCATCGTGTTACTTGCACGGGTGCTTTTATGGGGCGTGCCACACGTGGGCGCGCCCCAACTTTTTACCACAGGAAAGGCCCGTTATATGGTGGCAGATGATTAGTTTTTGATTTCCTCCTTTCAAAAAAAATGCTTACCTTTGCATCGTTTTCATAGTTAGTGCTAGCCCATTTCAGGCTATTACAATAAATAAGGATAAGTTTATCAGGCTTTAAATGGCTAAACAGTTTTTTGTTATTTTCGGATGTCTTGCGCTTGGCGAGGTCGTTGTTTGGGCAACAGGTATCAAGTTGCCGTCGAGTATTATCGGGATGTTGTTGCTCACGTTCTTTCTTAAAACAAAGCTCGTCAAGCTAGAATGGGTGGAAAAACTATCTCAGTTTCTGCTGGCAAACCTTGGTTTCTTCTTTGTTCCACCAGGAGTGGCCATCATGCTTTACCTCGATGTTATACAAAAAGAACTTCTCCCCATCGCTATGGCCACCGTGTTAAGCACCATTTTGGTGTTGGTGGTTACGGGACACATGCACCAATTTGTGGTGAACGCCGAACGTAAAATTCTCGAAATGCACGTGCGTAGGCACAAAAAGAAGCATCAAGACTCTGCCGACCCCACGCCTTTGCAAGGCGAAGACGAGGAATAACTCTCCACACCTTATTATATATATAGCGACAAAACGCACAGATAACACTCACAATTACGTAAACGATGCAACAGCTTTTTTCCAACCAATACATCATCTTGGCAATGACCTTTGCCGTGTTTTACTATTTCCGCCGCTTGCAATACCGCACGGGGTGGATATTGCTCAACCCCATAC
>CAUPVH010000049.1:0-7703 GCA_963514635.1 uncultured Prevotella sp.
GTGCTGCGCGGTGCCACCAACGAGATGAAAGCCATCATCGTGGGCGTTATCGAGCGCGTTATCATCCCCCTCTTGCCCCTGTATATCTTTGGCATCTTCCTCAACATGACTTTCAGCGGCGACGTAATGCGCATGATGACCGTGTTTGCAAAGATTATAGTTGTTATCTTTGCGCTACACATTTTCGTGCTAATCTATCAATACCTCATTGCCGGAGCCATCGTTCGTAAAAATCCTTTCCGCCTATTGGCCAACATGTTTCCGGCCTATCTCACGGCCCTTGGCACCTCTTCTTCGGCTGCCACCATACCCGTGGCCTTAAAGCAGACACGCAAAAACGGCGTTTCCGAAGGCGTTGCGGGCTTTGTCATCCCCCTTTGTGCCACGGTTCACCTCTCAGGTTCGGCCATGAAGATAACCGCTTGCGCCTTTACCATCGCCCTACTAGAAGGCTTGCCCACCAATTTTCCCCTCTTCTTGCATTTCATTATGGTGCTGGCCATCTTCATGGTAGCCGCTCCTGGCGTGCCGGGTGGTGCCATTATGGCCTCGCTTGCCCCTTTGGGCAGCATCCTTGGCTTTGGCGAGAACGAGCAAGCACTGATGATTGCCCTCTACATTGCTATGGATAGCTTTGGAACTGCTTGTAACGTAACGGGCGACGGAGCCATAGCATTGGTTGTTGACAAGCTTAACCGCAATAAAGCGAACGTGGAAGAGAAGGCGGCATAGGCAAAGAAGATTGCTGAAAGTGCATGTCGTAACGCACACTTCTTACCATCCTCGTACTATTCTATATTAAAAATCGCCGCGCATTTACTTGCTTTACACACTGCATCTTGTATCTTGATGCCATTTACAAAGCAAGTAAATGCGCGGCGTTTTTTTAAGTTATTATTGTACTATCCATTCAATTTATACTTTCAAACTGCTCCATCTTTCATCCTAGTTATCCCCCTTAAGCTGTGGAAAACCCTGTTAATAACCCGTGGAAAACGTTTGAACAACCTATCACTTATCCACAACCACACACTTATCCCTTAGAATTGGTGGATAACTAAGAAGTTATTCTGGCGAAATGCAAGCGTTATCAACACTTTCAGAGCAACAAAAGTTATGAACATTTTCACAATGCCCTACCCCACTTTGCTATGTGGAAAACATATATAAAACGTTATCTCTCATTTAGAAAGCTGGTCTAATAACTTGTGAATAACTTTTTTCTAATGTTGATAACCAAAAACACGTTGCGTAAAGAGAAAAGTTATCAACTTATCCACGCCATATCATCACCATCATTTTCTTTCTCTTTTAAAAGAAAGATATAAGATAATATTTGTATGCGTGTGGATAAATGGTGCGGTATTTTGAGTTTTTAAATGGGTAAGCCGATTAGTTGATTAATTATTTGGGTTTGTATAGGATTGAGGTTTCTAGTTAATGAAGTGCTCATGACTTTAAACCCAAGCGGTGTTTAGTGCCTGTGCAAATTTTGTTTGTTAATTGAGCATACTGTCTGTGTTATCATGTGCGTGTATATGTGATAATCTTTTTTTGTCTGGTTTTGAGCAAGAATTTTAACATTCTGAGTGCCCTTTCCGCTCACCAATGGCTCACCTTGCCGCAAATAATCGATTCTCGCGAGGGTTTATTTTGATGCAAATAGGGGTTGGCCTGTGCATGCGGCAGAATGAATATTTATTTAAACTAACCCCCTTTTGCACCTACTTTTGTGCGTTTTGGTGCTAAATGCACTGCGTTTTGGTGCTAAACGTCGTGCGTTTTGGTGCAAAATGGACTGCGTTTTGCTGCTAAATGCAAGGTAAAATGGTGCTAAACGCAGTGCAAAATGCCGTTAAATACAAGGCAAAATAGCATAAATATCTACCGCAATTGCATAAACAAAACCTTTTATAGCGATGAAAAACATGGCTAGAAAGGGCAAAATGGCCTTAAAAAGTAGGGTTTTAGGGGCTAAAAATGGGTAATTTGGACGTTAACAATAATGAGTTGGCAACCAAACTAGAAAGGTAAAATGGTGCAAAATGCAGGTCGTTCTCTTGAATATTGACAAAATGTAAGACGTGAAAGGCTAGAAATAGTATCAATTTGCCTACTTTTTAACCGACATTTTCGCTAGAATGGAATGAAAATTTGAGCGATATTGTAAAATTAAAAGTCAAGAAAACTTCTTTGTATATCTGATTAGTTGCTGAATTATTTGGGTCTGTATAGGAATGAGGTTTTAAGTTAATGAGATTGTGATAGCCATACATAGAAGATGGTTTGGCTAATAAACGTGTTTTTATATCTATTTTATTGAGTTTCATCCCCTTTTTATTGTGTATATGGTATATATTGTATATGTTTGCAATAAGATAAAGTTTAGACTTATGGCAACAACGGCATTAAAATCGAAGAGAATAATAATAGACCTTAGCGAAGACACATTTCGCTCGCTTTCCATCATGGCTGCAAACAAGGGAACGAACTTAAAGAACCTTATTGAGGGTCTTTTGGATAAGGCTGCCGAAGCGTATGACGAGAACAAACAATATGCTTGGCTTTCTGAAAATATATCAGAAGGCAAGGAAATGGTTGGGGAAGAAGAAAAGAAGTCGTTTGAAAGCTGGCTCGGTGTATGAAGGTAGAGTATTTTCACTTGCCACATCCAGGTAGTTAATGGAGTAGTTAAGTTCGAGTTTCTTGTTTCGCGTGGACAGGCATATTCTAAGGAAATGATACAGAAACTTAGGTCAAAAGATTAACCTTTCAAATCTTACCCCATTCAATATTCCATTAAAAATTTCGCTTACACGGAAAACTTAAATCTTAGTAAACCGAAAAACTAAGCTGCTCAAAAACTTATAAACTCACACACTTTAAAAATATCCGCTTTACCGTTTTGTATTTTGATAGGTTTATTTTAACTTTGCAAACAAGTTAATCAACTTGCTAAAAATGAACAATAAAAAACTATCGGGATTATTCTATACCGCTGTTATGGGTGTAGCCGTTTTGAGTTTGGGCTCGTGTAACGAGAAAAAGTTCAATATTAACGGAACAATTACCCAGGCAAAAGACTCTGTTCTCTATCTCGAAAACATGAGTCTTAACGGTCCTAAGGCGGTGGATAGCGTTAAGCTAGACGAGAATGGCAACTTCGAGTTTAAGCAAAAGGCGCCCGATGCACCCGAATTTTATCGCCTGCGCATTGCCAACCAAATGGTGAACCTTGCCGTCGACTCAACGGAAAACATCACCGTGAAGGCAGCCTACCCCACTATGTCGGCCAATTACGAAGTTAGCGGGTCGGAAGAATGCGCAAAGATACGCGACTTGGCCTACATGCAGCTAGCCCTGCAAAGGCAAGTTACGGCCATTGCAAACAGCCCTACGCTGGGTGTACAGGCAGTAGAAGATAGTGTTACCAAGGTTTTGGAGGTTTATAAGAATAAGGTTAAGCTCAATTATATATTTAAAGAGCCCATGAAGGCCTATTCTTATTACGCCCTTTTCCAAACCATCGTGTTGGGAAACGCCAACATCCTTATCTTCAACCCACGCAGCAGCAAAGACGATGTGAAGGTGTTCGCGGCCGTGGCAACAAGTTGGGACACTTATTTTCCAAAGGCCGAACGCGGACTTAACTTGCACAACATCGCCATCGAGGGGATGAAAAACGTGCGTATTGCCGAAAACAACGCTCGCCAAACCATCAGCGCAGACAAGGTTCAGGTGGCTGGCGTGATTGATATTGCCCTTACCGACAACCACGGACGTGTGCGAAAGCTTACCGACTTGAAAGGAAAGGTGGTTCTGTTAGACTTCCAGGCTTTTGCTGCCGAGGGCAGTTTGAAACGCATTATGATGATGCGCGAGATATACAATAAGTATCACGACCGCGGATTTGAAATATATCAGGTGTCGTTCGACCCCGAAGAACATTTCTGGAAAACTAAAACTGCCGCGCTGCCTTGGGTAAGTGTGTGGGACGAAAACGGAACTCGTAGCACCGTATTGTCGCAATACAATGTGCAAACGCTGCCTACCTTCTTCCTCATCGACCGAAACAACACCCTACAAAAGCGCGATGCGCAGATTAAAGACTTAGACGCCGAGATACAGGCGCTATTGTAATATACAGTTTTTTTTCATGTAATATTTATTTTGGTTTATTCGGCGATGTGTGCTTGAGACGAGCGCGCGTCGCCTTTTCTTTTAAATTCAACAATGACCACATCGAGTAACACCGCCATTCGCATGGATAACAAATACAATACGGCCACGCTTGCCAATGGTCTTCGCATCATTCACCGCAGTTCTTCGTCGCCTGTGGTGTACTGCGGCTTTCAAATTAACGCTGGCACACGTAACGAAAAGGAGGACGAAATTGGCATGGCGCACTTTTGCGAACATGCTTCGTTTAAGGGAACGAGCAAGCGAACGCCGCTTAGTATATTGAATTGTTTGGAGAGCGTTGGCGGAGATATCAACGCTTTCACCAACAAGGAACACACGGTTTATTATGCGGCCATTCCCAAAGGGCATGCTCCACGGGCGGTAAGGCTGCTAACGGATATGGTGTTCGACAGCCAATATCCAGCTGCCGAGTTGCGAAAAGAGATTGAAGTGATATGCGACGAGATTGAAAGCTACAACGATTCGCCTGCCGAACTGATATACGACGATTTTGAAAACGCCGTTTTTTCGGGTCATCCGCTGGGTCATAACATCCTTGGAAAGGCTTCTTTGCTGCGTACTTACACATCCGAACACGCCAAAGACTTTACCCGAAGGATGTATAGGCCCAACAATATGGTGTTCTTTGCATACGGCGAGTTGGATTTTCATTGGCTGGTTAGGTCGTTAAAGCATGCCACTCAGCATTTTCCTAACGCCCTTCCGCACATCGATACGCACGAGGGAGAGCCTCTCCCACCCTATCAGCCGAAAGAAATTATACGCCAGATGGACACGCATCAGGCACATGTTATGCTTGGAAATCGTGCTTTCAGCACTTACGACAAACGCCGTTTGCCCCTTTATTTGGCTAATAACTTGCTTGGCGGACCAGGTATGAACGCTCGTTTGAACATCGCTTTGCGCGAACGCAATGGCTTAGTGTACAACGTTGAAAGCAATTTGGTGAGCTATGCAGACACAGGTGTGTGGTGCGTTTACTTTGGTTGCGACCCAAAAGACTTGCGTCGTTGTCTGCGTTTGGTAAAGAAAGAACTGAACAGGCTTATCGAAAAGCCGCTTTCTGCTCGTCAACTGGCGGCCGCCAAAAGGCAAATTAAGGGTCAGATATGTGTGGCTTGCGACAATAGGGAGAGCTTTGCGCTCGACTTTGGCAAAAGTTTTCTTCACTTCAATAAGGAGAAACACATCGACAATTTGCTGCAACAGATAGACGCCATCACGGCCGAAGAGCTGCAAAGCGTGGCTTGTGAGGTGTTTGCCGAGGATAAACTAACTACGCTGATTTATCAAGGAGGGAGTAGTAAGGAGTAAAGGAGTAAGTAGTAAAGAGAGAAGTTAAGGAGTTATGGA
The DNA here is from genome assembly GCA_963514635.1 of uncultured Prevotella sp. Taxonomy (GTDB): domain Bacteria; phylum Bacteroidota; class Bacteroidia; order Bacteroidales; family Bacteroidaceae; genus Prevotella. The sequence continues at coordinate 5,557 of CAUPVH010000049.1, forward strand.
GTTAAGCCAAATGCTTTTTAGCTATTGTCGGATTAATCTGACTGGTCGGACAAGTCTGACCAGTCAGACCGGTCCGACCAGTCTGAGAAATTAATGAAATGATATGAATACAACCATCGCTCTTGCTACCAACAACGCGAATAAGCAGGAAGAGATACGCCAAATAATGCCTTCCAACCTGCAAGTGCTATCATTAAAAGACATCGGTTGCGATGTAGACATACCCGAAACGGGCGCTACACTGCAAGAAAACGCCCTTATCAAGGCGCAATACGTGCTTGAACACTATGGCATGGCATGCTTTGCCGACGACACAGGACTGGAAGTGTACGCCCTAAACAACGAACCTGGCGTGTATTCGGCACGCTATGCAGGTGGCGATGGGCACGATAGCGAGGCTAACATGCGAAAATTGCTTTGTCGTTTGGCCGATAACAACCATCGCGATGCGCGTTTTCGCACGGTCATTGCCCTTGTTGCTCCGCCAAATAACACGTTGGGCGTAAACCAACCCTTGTTTTTTGAAGGCATTGTAGAAGGACACATCGCCATCGAACGCCACGGAACAGCGGGCTTTGGCTACGACCCGCTGTTTGTTCCCAATGGTTACGACAAGACGTTTGCCGAACTTGGAACCGACATTAAGAACCAAATTTCGCATCGGGCAAGGGCTGTTGGCAAGCTGGTTCAGTTTCTTAGCAGGTAAGTTTATGAGTTTCTTAGTAGATAAGTTCTTGTGTTTTTGAGTTGGCGAGCATTTAATTTTGTGGGTGATTGATGAAACACCGTCAATATATAAGCATTCTTTTGTACGAATTTACCTCCTCATTAGCTCATTAACTTACTATTTTCTAGCTTACTTCTAAACCTACCTCCTCACAAACTCAATGCCTTACAAACAATATATTCCATACGTTTACGTTATAAATTCATGAACTTATATGTTCAAAAGCTTATAAACTTACTTATCCACTTATAAATTCCCACATGCGCAAACCCACTATTATTCGTTTATTTCTCGCCCTATTATTATGTCTTTGTTTGCCTGTTCGGGCCACCTTATGGCGCAGTTACACGGCATACAGCGACATAACGCAGGTGCAAAAGGCTGGAAACACGCTTTACGTGCTGGCCTCTAAACGTTTGTTTGCCTATAATACGGCCGACCAAAGCATACAAACCTTCGACCGAATAAACGGACTTAGCGACACGCCCATTGCCTTTATTGCATGGAACAACGTGGCTAAACGACTTGTAGTGGTGTACGATAACCAGAATATCGACTTCGTTATGCCCAATGGTGGGGTGCAAAACCTGTCTGATTTATACCATAAAAACATGATGGTAGATAAGACTGTGTTTGGCATTAACACCTATGGCGCAAACACTTACCTTGCAACGGGCTTTGGAATTGTTAAGCTCGATGCCCGAAAGATGCAGGTTAACGACACGTATAACCTTGGATTTAAGGTGAATTGGACGCGCATTGAGGGCAACCGAATATGGGCTTACTCGGATGTTGTGGGGTGTTATGCAGCCCCATTAACGGCCAATCTGAACGACAAAAACAGCTGGACGAGGGTAGGAGAGTACCAACCCAACCCGCAAGCACAGCCAGACGCCAAGCTACTAGAAACGGCTAAGAAGGCTAACGTGGGCGGACCGCGATATAACAACTTCTATTTCATGAAGTTTACTGCTGGTAAATTGTTCACCGTTGGCGGACAATACGCATCGGGAGGTACGCAAAAGGGTTACCCAGGCTTGGTGCAAGTGCTGGAAAGCAATGGTTCGTGGACTTTCTTTCAAGACGATGTGGCCGCCACTACGGGCATCGCGTTTAACGATATTAACTGTTTAGCCGTAGACCCACTAGACCCTAACCACGTGTTTGTGGGCGGACGACCGGGCTTATACGAGTTTCAAGACGGACGTTTAAAGGCGTATTTCAATCGCGACAATAGTCCTTTGCTGCCTGCTGTGGATAGGGGAGTGGAGTTAGACAACAATTATGTAATAGTAAATGGTGTGGATTTTGATGCACAAGGCAACCTTTGGCTTGTAAATAGTCAAACTAAACGCCAGTCGTTGCTTACCATTCCGCGCGGCAAACCGATGGAAAGTAGGCATCAAGAACGCCTTATGGC
>CAUPVH010000050.1:0-7688 GCA_963514635.1 uncultured Prevotella sp.
TTCGCATACTACCCCCTTTTGGCACCAAAAACAACCTTCGCGAGAATCGATTTTTTGCGGCAAGGTGCGTGAGTGGTGGACAAAAAGGGTACTCATAATGTTAAAATTTTCGCTGAAAAGTTGACAAAACTTCAAATTAATGAGTTGACAAGTTAACGAGTTGACGAGCGTGTTGGTTTGTGAGTGTATGGGTTTGCGAGTTGGGGAGTTGGGGGAGTTTACGTGTTTGTGAGTTGACAAGGATTGTCGTCCACTCCGTACAAGTCATTTGGCTTAACGCATTAACTCCGTCACCCCTCTTTGACAAGTTAATGAGTTCATTCCTTTTTCAAGGCATAGCGCAATTTGCCACAGGCGGATGGGGCAGAATTTCTGCTTTAATCGTATCTTAGTCCGCTACTTCGTACCAGAGATAAGTACGTCTCTTGGTTTTACAACACAAAGATAACAAACTCCCCTCACTGAATAGAAATATTTAAAGTAAAGACGACTTCTGGCTATGGCGTCTAACACTTGCTCCTCATTCAGCATTGAACCGCCGTTCACAAATAAGTAACCATAGCCCACTTCGCCCACTCACCCTTGTTTCAATCGCACCCCAACGAAAAAGAGGAACTACCTTTCGGCAGTTCCTCTTCCGTTCTTTTTAACCTCAAATTTCATTCCTTATGAAAAGTTCGTGGGCCATCTTGGGCTTGAACCAAGGACCTCCAGATTATGAGTCTGTTGCTCTAACCAACTGAGCTAAAAGCCCGAACCACCCACATAGGGGTTGTTTGCAAGTGCAAAGGTAGTAGTTTTGCGCCAAATATCCAAACAATTAAGACAAAAAGACGTAAAAATGAGGTGGGCAACATCAAGTTCAAGCACTTTTATGTATCTTTGCATACTTGGGGAAATGTGCCCCATACACAACTATATAGACGTATCAATGAGTATAGAAACGACATCAGAGAAGTTCGACAACAAAGGATTGACCGACGAACAGGTTGCGAAAAGCCGTGAACAACACGGATATAACGTGCTAACACCCCCGAAACGAGCATCGCTTTGGGCACTTTACATAGACAAGTACCGCGACCCCATCATCCAAATCCTACTTGTGGCCGTTGCCGTTTCGCTCGTTTTCTCGTTCATCAACGGCGAGTTTCTCGAAACCATAGGCATATTCTTGGCCATCATCCTAGCCACCACCATCGGCTTTTACTTTGAAAGAGATGCCGCAAAGAAGTTCGACGTGCTCACAACCCTTGGCGAAGAGCAGCCCGTAAAGGTGCGCCGAAACGGACAAACCACCACCGTGGCGCGCAAAGACGTGGTGCCTGGCGACCTGATGGTGATTGAAGTGGGCGACGAAATACCTGCCGACGGACTGCTGCTGCAATCGTCTGACTTGCAGATTGACGAGTCTTCGCTCACCGGCGAGCCCATCATCAACAAGCACGCAACGCCCGAAGTGGCCGAAGAAGAGGCCACTTACCCCACCAATGTGGTGCTGCGCTCTACGATGGTGATGAATGGTAGCGGGCTTGCAAGGGTCACTGCCATCGGCGATAACACGGAGATTGGCAAGGTGGCACGCAAGGCCACCGAACTAACGGCCGTGAAAACGCCCCTCAATCAGCAGCTCGACCACTTGGCCAAGCTTATCAGTAAGGTGGGTTCTGCCGTGGCCGTCACCGCTTTCGCCGTGTTCCTTGCCCACGATGTGTTTACCAATCCCCTTTGGCAAGGCCAAGACTACATGCGCATGGCCGAGGTTGTGCTGCGCTATTTCATGATGGCCGTAACGCTGTTGGTGATGACCGTGCCCGAAGGATTGCCTATGGCCGTTACGTTGAGCCTTGCATTGAACATGCGCCGAATGCTTAAAAGCAACAACCTTGTGCGCAAATTACACGCTTGCGAAACGATGGGGGCCGTCACCGTGATATGTACCGACAAGACGGGGACGCTTACCGAGAACAAGATGCAGGTGGCAGAGCTGCGCGTTTTTGCGCCCGAAACGCCACTGGTAGATGCTATTGCGCTGAACACCACCGCCCATCTGGAAACCAAAGACAACGTTACGTCGGGCATAGGAAACCCAACCGAGATTGCCCTACTGCTGTGGTTAACGTCTAACGGGTATAATTATCGTGAACTTCGCGCCGTTGGCAAGGTAGAAAACCAACTGCCTTTTTCTACCGAACGCAAGTATATGGCCACCGTTGCCAGCCTAAACGGTCAGCGGTTTCTCTTTGTAAAGGGTGCGCCCGAAACCATCATGGGCCTTTGTTCGCTAACAGACGAGGAACGAAACGACACAACCCACCTGCTGAGAAGTTACCAAAACAAGGCCATGCGCACCTTGGCCTTCGCCTATAAACCATTGCCCAGCGAGGTGGAAGTAAATTTTGCCGATGCCAATCTCATGCAGGGACTTACCCTTCAAGGTGTAGCAGCCATTAGCGACCCTATTCGTCAGGACGTTCCCGCAGCCGTAAAAGAATGTCTTGATGCAGGTATCGAGGTGAAAATTGTTACCGGCGACACCGCTGCGACGGCCATCGAGATTGCCCGACAGATAGGAATATGGCACAAAGATACGCCCATCGAGTCACAAATAACAGGTCCCGACTTCGCTGCACTGAGCGATGAGGCCGCCTACGAACGGGTGAAAGTGCTGCGAGTGATGTCTCGTGCGCGGCCCACCGACAAGCAACGACTGGTTAACCTGCTGCAACAACGTGGCGAGGTGGTGGCTGTTACGGGCGACGGAACCAACGATGCCCCTGCACTGAACCACGCCCACGTGGGACTTTCGCTAGGCAGTGGCACCAATGTAGCCAAAGAGGCGTCGGACATGACCCTGCTCGACGACTCCTTCCGCTCCATCGAACGCGCCGTGATGTGGGGCCGCTCGCTCTACAACAACATACGCCGTTTCCTCTTTTTCCAGCTAGTGGTAAACCTCACGGCCTTGCTTTTGGTGCTGGGCGGTGCCATTATCGGCACCCAAATGCCGTTAACCGTAACGCAGATACTTTGGGTAAACCTTATTATGGACACCTTTGCGGCTATGGCTTTGGCCTCGTTGCCGCCCACGCGCGAAGTGATGAGCGAGCGTCCGCGCAAGCAAACCGCGCCCATCATTTCATCGTCAATGGCTCGCGGCATCGTTTTCTGCGGCTTGTTGTTCTTCGCCATGCTCTTTGCCCTGCTCATATACTTCCGCAACGAAAGCGGAGGGCAGCTTGATACGCATCAGCTAACCATCTTCTTCACGGCCTTTGTGATGCTGCAATTTTGGAACTTGTTCAACGCAAAGGTGCTCAATTCGCACCATAGCACCTTCCGTCGTCTTTATGCCGACCGCGGATTGCTGCTCGTTCTGCAGCTCATCTTGGCCGGACAATGGCTCATTGTAACCTTCGGCGGTCGCATGTTCCGCACCGTTCCGCTGTCGTTCACAGAGTGGGCGGCTATCATCGGCGCAACGTCTGTCGTGATGTGGGTGGGCGAAGTGTGGCGCAGACTGAAACCCAAAGCCCCATCAACCAACCCCGCCTAACGCCATGCACACATACAACATCCCTCCTTGCGTGGCCACTATCGGCTTTTTCGATGGCGTGCATCTAGGCCATCGCTACCTGATAAGTCATGTTCGGCAGTTGGCTCAGGGGCAAGGCATGCCCTCGATGGTTGTTACCTTTGGCACACATCCGCGCCAAGTGGTGCAAACATCGTTTGTTCCTAAGCTGCTTTCAACGCCCGAAGAGAAACAGAAACTGCTGTGCGAAACAGGCATCGACCATACCATGGTGCTGAATTTCGACCAGAACATGGCCGCACTTACGGCCCGCGAGTTTATGCAGCGGGTGCTGAAAGAACGGCTGAACGTGGCACAACTGGTTATCGGTTACGACAATAAGTTTGCCCATAACCGCGAAGAGGGTTTCGAAGACTATTGCCGATATGGAAAAATGCTGGGCATCCGGGTGGTAGAGGCACCGCAATTTGAACCCGATGGGGTGCACGTCAGCTCGTCGGCCATACGCACTCATCTGCTCGAAGGGCGTGTAAGGCAGGCCAATGTGCTGTTGGGCTATGCTTATTCGCTAGGTGGAAAGGTGGTGCCGGGTTTTCAAGAGGGGCGCAAAATGGGCTTTCCCACGGCCAACCTACTACTAGAAAGCCCTCAAAAACTGCTCCCTCAAAACGGCGTTTACGCCACATGGGTGGAGGTTGAAGGCTACGAACGCCCACTGATGGGCATGACCAACGTCGGCAATCGCCCCACCTTCAACGGCAAGGGTGTAACCATCGAAACCAACATCCTCGACTTCTCGGCCGACATCTACGGCCAAAACATGCGCATCGCATTCGTGGACCGCATTCGTGCCGAAGTGAAATTCGACACGATAGACCAGCTGAAAGCGAAGATGAAAGAAGATGAAGAGGCGGCAAGAAGGCTCGTTCAAAACGTGTGATGGGCTTTACGTCTGCCCCTTGTCAAAAGGAAACAAGGCAAGGATGAGGCTTTTATGCCATTTAAACGGCTGGTAGACAGACATAGATAAATTAAAACAAACACAATATATGGAAAAGAACAACAGGCTTATTCTCAACGTACTAGGCTACCTTGTGGCATTCATCGCCGTGCAGTTTGTGGTTTCGCTCGTGGCTCTCTACCTCGACGACTCGATAAAATACCCGCCATCTGCCAGTGCCAAAGCCCTAACGCTGAGCAGTGTAGTGAGCAGTGTAATCCTTATCGCCCTCTTCGTGTGGTGCAAGTGGGCGCCCATATCGCGTTATTACCTTCAACAAAAGCCGTGGGGCGCGTTAGTTTGGGCCATCCTTGCGGGTTTGGGAGCCATACTTCCCCTGCAATGGATTTACGAACAGCTGAATATCACCATGAGCGAAGACGTTAAACATCTTTTCGAGAGCATCATGGGCAGCAGTTGGGGCTATCTCGCATTGGGCATTTTAGCCCCTGTGGCCGAAGAGTTGGTGTTTCGCGGAGCCATCTTGCGCAGTCTGATGGCTTACTTCAACTATCGTTTGCCTTGGATACCCATCGTTGTTTCGGCCCTTCTTTTCGGTGCCGTGCACGGCAATGTGGCCCAGTTTACCAACGCCTTTGTTATGGGCTTGCTATTGGGGTGGCTCTACTGTCGCACTCACAGCATCGTGCTTGGGGTGGCCTTGCATTGGGTTAACAACACGGTGGCCTACACTATGTACAAGCTGATGCCAGAAATGAACGACGGACAGCTTATCGACCTGTTCCACGGCGACAACAAACTGATGTACGTGGGCTTGTTCTGCTCGCTGCTTGTGCTGCTGCCGTCGCTGTTCCAGCTTAACAAACGGATGACTGCGGGTGGGTAAACGCCATCGGACAGGCCTAAAAAACGAAGGGCATACGCCGCTTGTCGTGTCGCTTAAACAATACCCCACCGCATGTTCAAGTACCGCCCCAAGCCGCCAACGGCCCTTTACAAACCTCGCTTTTCGCCAAGTGCAGCCGTCAACTATGCGCTTGGCGAAAGCAGAAAAAGTTTCTCCCCAAAGCGGTCAACCTTAAAAGTCCGCACCGCCTTTAATCCTAAATAGCTAACAACTTAAATACCATATCATCATGAAAACAACCTTATTTACATGCCTACTGGCACTATGCGTGGCCTGTGCAGCACCTCGTCGCGAGCGTTTGAAAGACGTTGCGGAAGTAACCGACGTGGATTTTAAATTGAATGATGCAGAGAAACAGCTGATAACAGGTAGCAACCAGTTTGGTCTTCGCCTATTCCAAGCAATGGTACAGGCGCATCCTGATAGCAGTATGGTTATTTCGCCAATGGGCGTTGTTTACAGCTTGAACATGCTAAACAACGGAACCGATGGCGAAACGCTAACAGAAATTTGTAAGGCCTTGGGCTATGGGGAAGGCGATTTGCAGCGAATGAATGAGCTAAATCGTACTTTCATCATCGCACAACGCAAACAAATTAAAACGGAATTGGAACAAACACGCGACTATATGCATACGTCCAACCTTTTGGCTGTTATGGGAACAGATGCCGTAAAACACTCTTTTAAGAATGTGCTTGAACACAATTATTTTGCCGAAACCATCTCGACCTTTGATACTGATTACTTACAGCGAAGTATAAGCAGGTGGATTGGTGAACAAACGGAAGGACAAATTAAGCAGATACCCTTGAAGTTGTCGCCCGATGTGCAGGTGTGCTTGGTCAATGCCATTGTGTTTAGAGCCCGTTGGGCAGAACCTTTTGAGCCTGAATTCACCAAGAAAGCCCCATTTTACGGTGGAGATGGGCGGATTGATAGTGTGTGGATGATGAGCGGATACGATAGGGAGAATACCTTTAAGGGCATGAGCAACAACACATGTTCTGCCTTACGTATGCCTTACAAAGGCCAATTCTACATCACGATGGTACTTCCTAACAAAGGGTTTTCTGTTGCAGACTTACTTAAAAGTCTTAATGTGCAGATGTTTGGCATGATAGAAAAAGGTTTGCACGATTACAACGAGTTCTATGTGCATATCCCGCGCATCACGCTAAAAAACTCTGTCGCCCTCAAACCGTTCCTTTCGCAGGTTGGCATCAAGCAAGCCTTCTCGCAACAAGCCAATCTTGGCAATATGAGTATGAAACCATTGAAATTGGACGACGTGGTTCAACAGACGGAATTTAAGTTAGATGAGGAGGGAACAAGTGCAGTTTCGGGTAGCTTTATGCAAGTAGCCTCGCTGTCTGCTTGCATTAACCCCACTGAATTTCACTTCACTGCCGACCGTCCTTTCCTTTATTACATCTCTGATGGCTTTGGCAATGTCTGTTTTATAGGGCAGTATTGTGGCCCCAAGCGGTGAGGTAAGCGGTGGCGTGCGGAGGTGTTAGGTTGCATGAAGAGGGGTGTGTTTGTACATTGGGCAATGGAAAGTATAAGCTTGATGTCGCCCTCCTTTGTGCAATGTGCATTTAAAAGTTTGGCTGCAACTCCCTATACACCTTATTATATATATAGGCGCATGGTTGCATAAGACCTTTAAAATAGGTTTTATGGAACCATGCGCCAACTGCTGTATGTGTGTAAGATGTGTCCGAATGTTGCTATGTTGTCGGGGCAGGCCTACTTGCTTTTTGTGATGTTCTTTCTGATAAGGGACATAGGTACAAGTGGCAAAATGATGTTTTGTAAGTCTGTGCCGTGCAAGTTCTTTACCAGCATGCCCCTAGCAGCCCCTATCGCAACGCCAACAAACGTGTCGATGAGTGCTGGTTGGCTCACCTTTATCTCGTTTTCGTTGGCTTCTTGCACAAAGTCGTTGAAGGGCGTGACATTAAATGTGGCCCTTACGCCTTGGCAAACCAGCTCTTCACTGGCCATGATGTACACGTTTAAGTCTACCACAATCTCTTCTCGTTCGGGATAAATCTTGATGCCGTGCCCCATTTCGATGGAGACGCGCTCTTTTTCTATCGACGAATAGTCGAAGTTGTAGTTAAATCTGTATTGGCTTTCCACCATATTTAAGATGCTATATTGCAATTCCATCGTTAGCCCACTTTCAGTTTCATATTCGTTACAACTTGCATTTCGCCCTTTAAGGCTACTCGTTCGGCAGACGTACATACCATTGTTAGCGAAGAAAGTGTACTAGTCTTTAC
>CAUPVH010000051.1:0-7670 GCA_963514635.1 uncultured Prevotella sp.
GTTTCAGCCAACAAAAAGACATTGGCAAAGCGGTTATTGTGATTACTGATGGCGAAGACCACGAAGGAGGCGCGCTCGAAGCGGCCAAAGCTGCCTACGAACGGGGCATTCGCGTGTTTATCCTAGGCATTGGCAGCACCAAGGGGTCGCCCATCCCCACGTCCGAGGGGGGCTATCTAGCCGACCGCAGCGGGCAAACGGTGCTCACCGCACTGAACGAAAGTATGTGTAAGCAGATTGCGCAGGCTGGAAACGGCACCTATATACACGTGGACAACACCAACGATGCACAAGAAAAGCTGAACAACGAGCTGGCCAAGCTGCAACGGGCAGACACACAAGCCGTGATTTATAGCGAGTATGGCGAGCAATTCCAAGCCGTGTGCATCATCGTTATCATCCTGCTCATAGCCGAAATACTCATCCTCGACATCAAAAACCCAAAGTGGCGCAACATCCATCTCTTTGGTTCGAAGAAAAGTGCAGCCATGTTGCTGCTGCTCATTGCGCCCACATTGGCCTTCGCACAAAACGACAGGCACTACATACGCACTGGCAACAAGCTCTATCGAAACCAGAACTACGCCAAAGCCGAGGTGGAATACCGCAAGGCCATGTCGCAAAACGGCAGCAATGCGCACGCCGTTTACAACTTGGGAAACGCGTTGATGATGCAACAGAAAGACTCGGCGGCCATTGCGCAACTAGAAAATGCAGGCAAGATGGAGACCAATAAAACCCGTAAGGCTATGGCCTACCACAACATTGGCACCATCTGCCAAAGACATCAGCTATACGGCGATGCCATCAAAGCCTACCAAGAGGCACTGCGCAACAATCCCAACGACAACGAAACGCGCTATAACCTGGCTCTATGCAAGCGGTTGAACAAGAACAACAAAGACCAACAGAAACAACAAAAACAACAGCAACAAGAACAAGAACAGCAAAAACAGCAAAAGGAGAAAGAGAAACAACAACCCAAACCCAAGGAGCAAATGAGCAAGGAAAACGCCGAACAGCTGCTCAACGCTACCATACAAGATGAAAAAGCCACACAGCAAAGGCTGAAGAAGGCAATGCAACAGCCGTCGAGAAGGACGGTTGAGAAGAATTGGTAACGATAAGGTTAACCACACTCACCTAAAAAACAATTGGTTCTATGAAACGAATGAAGAGACATATCCTATTGATGGTGGCCTTGGCCAACGTCATGTTCGTGGCAGCACAACGCCTAACGGTGTCGGCTCCTTCGAAAGTGGCCGCCGGGGAGAACTTCCGAATAGCCTATACCATCAACACACAAGACGTGGACGACTTCAAGGCGGGTAGCATTCCGTCGGCAATCGAGGTGATTGCCGGGCCATACACCTCGTCGCAATCGAGCTACCAAATGACTAACGGACACACCAGTTCAAGCTCGTCGGTAACATATACCTACACGCTTTACGCCACAAAGAACGGCACTTACACCATTTCGCCCGCCAAGGCAATGGTGCATGGCAAGACCATTATGTCGCCTGCCGTGAAGATTAACGTGGTGGGAACGGCCAAGCCCTCGGCTAGCGGCGCGCCAAAGATGCACGATTACGACAACGACGAGGACGCCATGCGAGCCGCTGGCAGCAAAATTTCGGGTAGCGACCTGTTTATTAAGGTGAGCGCAAGCAAAAAAAGGGTGCGCGAGCAAGAGCCCGTGCTACTCTCTTACAAGGTGTACAGCCTGGTGGAGCTAACACAACTCAACGGAAAAATGCCCGACCTAAACGGTTTCCACACCCAAGAGGTAAAGCTGCCCACGCAAAAAAGTTTCCATTTGGAAAGGCTCAACGGCAAAAACTACAAGTGCGTTACATGGAGTCAATACGTAATGTACCCCCAAATGAGCGGTGAACTGAAAATCCCCAGCATCAAGTTCGACGGTATCGTGGTGCAGAGAAACCGTAACGTAGACCCCTTTGAGGCCATCTTTAACGGCGGAGCAGGATATGTTGAAGTGAAGAAAGAGATTGAGGCACCAGGACTTACCTTGCAAGTAGACCCATTACCCGCACGCCCTGCCAACTTCTCTGGCGGCGTGGGCAACTTCACCATCTCAGCACAACTAAACAAAAAGGAGGTGAAGACGGGCGAACCGCTTAACCTACGCATCGTGGTGAGCGGCGCAGGAAACCTTAAACTGCTAAAAGCACCCACGGTAAACTTCCCCAAGAGTTTCGACAAGTACGACGTAAAGGTAACAGACAAGACCCAACTGACCACCAACGGCATAGAGGGAAACATGATTTACGACTTCTTGGCTGTGCCGCAACAGATTGGGAAGTACGAAATTCCGCCCACGGAGTTCGTGTTCTACGACACCAAGACCCAACAATACCGCACCATTCGAACCCAACGTTTCACCCTCAACATCGAGAAAGGAACGGGAACAACCTCGGAAATGAGCAAGTTTGAAGAGGAACAGAACAAAGACATCCGCCCCATCATGCAAGGTCCAGCCGTGATGTTGAAGTCTAACCGCATGTTCTTCGCCTCGCCCTTGTGGTTCGTTCTCCTGCTCGTCATCGTTGGCGCAACCGTGGTAATCTTCATTGTGCTCCGCCAAAGGCAAGAAATATATTCCGACTCGCGCCGTCTTCGTGGTTCGAGAGCCAACAAAGTGGCCGCACGCCGCTTGAAACTCGCAGGCAAACTGATGGAAGAAAGCCGCCAAAACGAGTTCTACGACGAAGTGCTGCACGCCCTTTGGGGATATGTTAGCGACAAGCTGGGCATCTCGGTAGAACAGCTAACACGCGAGAACATCGCCGAAACGCTTAACCGCAGAGCCGTAAACGCCGAAACGATAGATAGCTTTATCGCCGCCATCGACGAGTGCGAGTTCGAACGTTACGCACCGGGCGACTCGCAAGGCAACATGAATAAGACCTACGACATGGCCGTAAAGGCTATTATGGACATCGAATCCACTATGAAATCAAACAAGAATGCCCCCACCCTAGTGCTGCTAACCTTGGTGATGAGCATGCTGTCGCTGACGGCAAACGCTGTAACCAAGGCCTCGGCCGACCAAGAATATAAGCGCGGAAACTACCCGCAGGCCATCGCCGACTACAAGGCGTTGCTGAAAAAAGCACCTTCGGCCGAGGTGTATTACAACCTTGGCAATGCCTATTTCCGCTCCGACAGCATCCCACAGGCCATCTTAGCCTACGAAAGGGCGGCACTTATCAACCCCGGAAATAGCCAAATAAGGTTCAACCTGCAATTCGCACGCGGCAAAACCATCGACAAGGTGGCCGAACCCGACGAGATGTTCTTCGTCACTTGGTATCGCTCTGCGGCCAATCTTGCCACAGCAGACGGCTGGGCAACCACGGCTTTGCTCTCGGCTGCGTTGCTGGGATGCTGCATTCTGCTGTATTTCTTCAACTCGCACATACCTGTTCGCAAGGTTGGCTTTGGCTGTTCCATCGCCTTTGCCGTGCTCTTCGTGCTGTCAATCATATTTGCCATGCACCAAAAAAGTGCGCTCACCAGTAAGGAAGGGGCGATAATCATGGCACCAGCAGCCAATCTTAAAAAGACACCCATACGTTCGGGAGCCGACGAAGCCGTACTACACGAGGGCACAAGGGTAGACATTGCCGACCGCTCCATCAAGGGTTGGCTGGGCGTTAAGCTTGCCGATGGGCGCGAAGGATGGATTGAACAAAACACGGTGGAAGAGATTTAAGGCAGGTTCGCCTTCATCGAACGCCGTCGTGCAAAGCACGCTTAACGAGCGCGCATACACCTTATTATATAGAAAAGATGAGGTTTTTGTAAGCAATAGCCTTTAAGCACCCTACAACAGCACGTGCCACGTAGCCGTACAAAGCTGTTTGTAGTGGCGCTACAAAAGGCTTGTACAGACACTACAAGCACCTTGTAGCGTGACTACAAGAAGCTTGTAGCCCCAGTACAAACAGCTTTGTACAGGCACATGGCAGACAAAGGCGGCTGACAAACCTATTACAACACCTGTTCTTTTCTGCTCTTAATATATTAAGGAACAGTCAGGCAATGTATAAAAGATGCAACTAGCATTTACAACAGGCACGTCCTGCCGATATAAGGCTGTGTCCTGCATACATTAAAGACATGCCTACCATATATAAAGGCGTACACCTATATATATACGGACTATGTGGACATCGCGCAACTTGCGCCTAAGCGTCTTTCTGTTTTTGGCGTTTATCGCCTTCAACGCTAAGCAGAAAAGCTTGACACCTTATATAATAAGGAGACGGCGAAGGCAGAACTTCCCAAGAGCGCGTGTGCCTACAACCCAACGGATGCACAAACATGCGCATAAAACGTCTGTCGCCACAGATGCAAAAGATAGAGAGATTAGAACCCATCAACAACAACAGAACAACAGTAAAAAGGAAGAATGAACCTCACCAACATCTTGGAACTAGACCGAATGGTGCTTGCCTGGTTCAACGGGAGCAACTCGCTCTTCGTCGATTCCTTGGCCGTAAACCTCACTTCGGGATTCATGTGGATACCACTCTACGTGGTTCTTATCTACGTCATCATCAAAAACAACGACACCATGCCGCAAATATTCCTCACCATAGGATGCGCCGTGCTTGCCGTTGTGGTGGTGAGCGTGTCGGTAGAACTCATCATCAAGCCCCTTGTTGGGCGATGGCGACCCAGCAACGACCCCTATATCAAGCACACCATCAAGATTGTTAACGGCATACGCAGTGGCCAATACGGTTTTTTCTCGGCGCATGCCGCCAACACATTTTCGTTGGCAGTGTTCCTCAGTTTGCTCATCAAGAGTCGTCCCTTGGCCGTCATGCTCTGCCTTTGGTCGGCCGTTAACTGCTGGACACGCCTCTATCTAGGCCTCCATTACCCACTCGACATCCTCTTCGGACTACTTTGGGGCGCACTCATAGGTTGGTCGGCCTACGCGCTTTATCGTCGTTGGGGCAAGCCATTAGGTCTTCCCCGCACACAAGTAACACCCCAAACCACCGCCTCAGCCTTTTTAAAGGCCGATGTTGGCAAAGTGTTGCTCACTATGGCACTGTGGATTTGCGCCATCATCATATACAGCTTATTCAACGCATAACAATGAATACTAAACACATCAGGATAAAAGACTATAACTACGACTTGCCCGACGAACGCATAGCCAAGTTTCCCTTGCCCCAACGCGACAAGAGCAAGCTATTGGTTTACAACCACGGCGAGGTGTCGCAAGACGAGTTTAGCAACATCACCCGCTATCTACCGCAGGGCGCACTCATGGTTTTCAACAACACCAAGGTTATTCAAGCGCGCCTGCACTTAAGAAAAGAAACGGGTTCGCTCATCGAAATATCCCTCCTCGAACCAGCTTTGCCCGCCGATTACGAACAAATGTTCCAAACAACGAGCACCTGTTCGTGGTATTGCATGGTGGGAAATCTGAAAAAATGGAAAGGCGGACCGCTAACAACTACGGTCGAGATAGCGGGTCAACCAGCAGCAGTACAACTCACTGCCGAACGCGACATGTCGTGCGAAACGGCACTGAAAATAGACTTCAAATGGACTGGCAACAAGCTATCTTTTGCCGAACTGCTCGACAAAGCAGGCGAATTGCCCATCCCGCCCTACCTCAATCGCAACACGCAAGAAAGCGACAAAACCACTTACCAAACCGTCTACTCCAAGATTAAGGGCTCGGTAGCCGCCCCAACTGCCGGTCTACACTTCACGCAAAGGGTGCTTGCCGACATCGACCAGCACGGCATCGACCGCGAAGAGCTTACCCTACACGTTGGCGCAGGCACCTTCAAGCCCGTAAAGAGCGAAGAAATTGAGGGGCATTCCATGCACACCGAGTATGTGTGCATACGCCGAACAACGCTCGAAAAGCTGCTGCAACACAACTGCGAGGCCATAGCTGTGGGTACAACCAGCGTGCGAACCCTCGAAAGCCTGTACTACATGGGCTGCAAGGTAAAGGCCAATCCCAACGTCTCGCTCGAACAATTGCACGTAAATCAATGGGAACCATACGACCCAACGCCCACGAACATCACGCCCACAGAAGCCATTGGCGAACTGATTGCCTACATGGACCGAAACAATTTGCCCTCGCTCCATTCCAGCACGCAGATAATCATCGCGCCAGGCTACCAATATAAAATCGTAAAACGCCTCGTCACCAACTTCCACCAACCGCAAAGCACATTGCTTTTACTGGTTAGCGCATTCGTTGGAGGCGATTGGAAAAGCATCTATCGCTATGCGCTCGACAACGATTTCAGGTTTTTAAGTTATGGCGACAGCAGCATTCTCATTCCCTAACACCAAACAGTAAGACTATGAAAAAAGGAGATAAAGTAAGGTTTCTAAGCGAAACGGGCGGCGGTATCGTTGCTGGTTTCCAAGGAAAAAACATCGTGTTGGTACAAGATTCCGATGGTTTCGAGATACCCATGAGCATCAACGAGGTGGTGGTTGTAGACGAGGAGTTGGACCGCAAGCAAGGCAGAACGTCAAAGGTGGCCAACGAACAGAAGACGAACACCACGCAACAAGACACCCCTGGCAAGCAATCCATCAAGGCATTGCTAAGTGGCGGATACGAAAACGATGAGACGGGCAACGATACGGAACACGAAACAGACCCTGCCGACAGCGAAATTACCTTTCGCAAGCCTGTTGAAGAACGTGTGGGCGGCAACAGTCTGAACGTGTATTTGGCCTTCGTTCCCGAAAACGCACGGCAGTTGAGCCACACCAAAATGGCCGTAGAACTGGTGAACGACAGCAATTATTACCTGCGTTACGCCTTTGCCACTGCCGATGGCGAAAGCTGGACGCTGCGCAACGAGGGCGAGATGGAACCAAACACCAAGGTTACACTCGAAACCATTGCCGCAGAAGACTATAACAGCTTTGAGCAATCGGCCTTCCAAGCCGTTGCGTTCAAAAGACAAAAGAGTTATGTGCGCAAGCCTGCCATTGACGTAAAGCTACACATCGAACCGCTTAAACTGTTCAAACAGCATCTCTTTGCCGAAACGCCTTTTTACAACGAGCCTGCCATGCTCTATACCATTGTCGAAGGCGACGAGCCTGCCGAAACTCCCGTTAGCGAGATTGATGCAGACAAATTGAAAACGGAAATGCTCTCTAAGGTCGCCATACAAAAGATGAAACAAGATGCGCGGTCTGCCAAAGGCGCAGTTTCTGCAACAGGCAAACACGCTCATCACGACCGCAAAACTAACGAACCTTTGGTGGTTGACCTGCATGCCCACGAGATTTTAGAGACTACACAAGGTATGGATTCGCTCGATATTCTGCAATATCAACTGGAGGTTTTCCGCCGAACACTTAAAGAACACGCCAACGAACGCGGCCTTAAAATCGTGTTCATCCACGGTAAAGGCGAAGGCGTGCTGCGAAAAGCCATCATCAACGAACTGAACCGACACTTTAAAGGCTACACTTACCAAGATGCCTCGTTCCAAGAATATGGGTATGGAGCAACATTGGTAAAGGTGAAAGGGTGAAAGGGTGAAAGGGTGAAAAGATGGGAAAGGTGAAAAGGTGAAAGGGTGAAAAGATGGGAAAGGTGAAAGGGTGAAAAGGTGAAAAGGTGAAAAGATGGC
>CAUPVH010000052.1:0-7660 GCA_963514635.1 uncultured Prevotella sp.
AACGCGCACAAAGATATTTTCTGTTGCAACATGCTCTGCAAGCCATTGCAGGTTTTCTTTTAGTAAGCCGATGTCTTTGCGGGTATATTCTAGGTAGATGTCGGGGTTTAGGTCTTTAATGTCTACAATGTATGTGTTCACCACGTTTAGCAATCGGCGTAAGTGGCTCTGTGGGACGTATAGGCTTGTTTCAACAGTGATGTTCCATGCTGTTCCGCAGATGTTTCTAAATGCTCTGATGAAACGACTTTGCAGGCATGGTTCGCCACCGCCAAAGGTTACGCCGCCGCCTGTGGCAAGAAAGTACAGCTCGTCTTGCTTTAACTCGTCGTATAACGCTTGTGGCGACATGCGCTGCCAACGTCTGCGCGTGTCGTGACACTGCTCGTTTAAGCAGAGCTTGCAGCGTAACGGACAACCGAAGAAACCGACGAGCGTGGTAACTCCATGCCCGTCGGTTGCTATGCGATGCCTGTCAATCCCTATGAGAGAGACCTTGGCGTCGTTGGTTCTGTTTACCATCGCTGGTTTATTTTTGTGGAACTTCTTCCAAAACCTTCTTTAGCAAGTCCCAGAAGGGGGCCACCGTCTCGTGCAGGCAGCGTTCGCTGGTGCTGTGAGGCGAACGGATGGTTGGTCCAAAGGAAACAACATCCATGTGGGGGTACTTGCTGAGGATGATGGAACACTCCAAACCAGCATGGTCTACCTTAACGATGGCGTCTTCGTTAAACAGTTGCTTGTGTAAGCGTTGCATCAGATTGAGTGTCTCGCTGTCGGTGTTTGGATCCCAGCCAGGATAGTCTGCACTAAGTTTCACGTCAAAGCCACCTAGTGTAAGTGTGCCTTTCAGTGTGTCGCAGATATATGCTTTCATCGTTTCGCTAGAGCTTCTAGCTAGTATAAGTAATCTGGCGTTACCATTTTCTATGTCGATGATGGCCAAGTTAGACGACGTTTCAACGACGGTGGGGATGGCTGGTATCATGCGTAGAACGCCGTTGTGGCATCCGAAAATCGATTTCAACACGATATCCCTGTCGGTGGCATCCATCTGTTTCTCTGGTAGAGGAGCCTTTTCAGCAAATAGTTCTACCTTATCTTCAACGAAACGATACTCTGTTTCAAACAAAGTCTTCATCTCCTTGACAATTGTACAGGCCTTGTCTTCGTTGTTTGCTGGTAGCGTAACAATGGTTTCGGCCTTGTAAGGAATGGCGTTGCGCATGTTGCCGCCGTGCCAAATGGCCAGTTCGGCATCGCATTCGGCAATCAACTTGGCCACGACACGTGCCATCAGCTTATTGGCATTGGCTCTACCTTCGTGTATTTCCAAACCTGAGTGGCCACCTTTTAAACCCTTGATGGTTACTTTCAAAGCCACTCTGTCTTTGTTTACAAGTGCTTCTTTGTAGTCGCGCGTTGCGGTAACATCAACGCCTCCGGCACTACCCACAACAAAACAGCTCCACGTTTCGGAGTCGAGGTTAAGTAGGATGTCGCCTTGTAGCTCGTTTGTGGGTAGGTCGTTGGCACCGAACATGCCCGTTTCTTCGTCGGCAGTGATAAGTCCTTCAACTGGCCCGTGTTTCAAACTCTTGTCTTCCATAACGGCCATGATGGCAGCAACGCCAATTCCATTATCGGCACCCAGCGTTGTATTCTTCGCCCTAACCCACTCGTTGTCAATCCATGTTTCAATAGGGTCGGTCTCGAAATTATGTGTACTGTCGGCCGATTTCTGTGGAACCATGTCCATGTGCGCTTGTAGAGTTACGGTTTTTCGGTTCTCCATGCCAGGCGATGCCGGCTTTCTCATCACCACATTGTTGGCAGAATCAACGAATGCTTCTACGCCTACTTCCTTAGCGAAGTTCAACAGAAAGGTTTTAACTTTCTCTAAATGTCCCGAAGGACGTGGTACTTGCGTAAGATTGTAGAAGTTACGCCAAATGCTTTCAGGCTTTAAATTTTTAATTTCACTCATAACACGGTTGTTTAAAAGTTAGTAAAATATATGTATGATTTGGTTATTCGACTGTTGTTGCAAGCTTTGAGTGCGAGAATGTCAATGCCATCCATCCGTAAACGCCAAGGAGAATAACCAAGAGCGTTTGAACCGAATGCACGATAAGCACAAAGTTGAGTGCGGCAGTGCTGTCTACGGCATATAAGATGAGCATAGTTTTCACGGCGAAGTGCCAGGGGCCAGCCCCATTGGGCGTTGGAACCACTACCGCCATGCTGCCAACCACAAACGTAACCATTGCACAAGCCATGCCCAAGCCTGCTGCCGCCTCGAAACAGAAGAAGGTTAGGTAATAGTGCAGAAAGTAACTGCCCCATATAGCCAATGTGAAAAAGGCGAAGAGCCACTTGTTGCGCACCTTCCTTATCGAGTTAATGCCTTGCCAAATGCCTTTTACCGTTTCTTTCACCTTATTATATATGGCCATCCTTTTCAGCAAGAAGTGCAGCAATACGCCGACTGCGATGGCACAAATGGCCGTAACGATGTAGCCCGTGGTTGAGAATTGGCCGACAATGGCATGGAGACTAGTCCCTGTTTTGGAGAAAAAACTGTCGAAAATGCTCACTTGTGCCAGCAAGGTAATGGCTGCAATGGCCAATACCAACAGCGAATCGATGGCACGTTCGGTAACAACAGTTCCCAGTGCCTTAGCAAAGTCTACCTTATCGTATCGTCTAAGCACTGCGCAACGCGCAAACTCGCCAATTCGGGGAATAACCAAACTTACGGCATACGAAACGAAAATGGCATGTATGGCAGTGGATGCTCTGGGCTTTTCGCCCATTGGTTCGAGTGTTTGTCGCCATCTCCATCCCCTGAACACTTGGGCCATGATGCCAAAGGGGAATGAAAGCAGCATCCAAGTCCAGTTCATTTCGTGGAGCATAACGCGCTCAACTTGTTTGAAATCAAAGCCATGATACATCCAATACAATATCGCTCCGCCGAGGAAGAGCGATAGGGCAACCTTGAATGTGTCGTTTATAATTCGTTTGATTTTCAATTTTTCTTGTATTAATACCCTGCAAAAATAATGCAAATCGTTGAAAGTGCAAAACGAAACAGGGCGTTTTTGTGGCCATTATGCTGATAAAATGCTTTTATTGCGTTTCTGTGGCCATGAGATAAGCCGTGTTTGACTTACAACTAGTTGCGAGAACGAGCTTTAAAAAGGCAACAGAAGAAAGCGGTTTAGGGTGCGCCGAGGACAAAAAGTGGCGTTTTGCCATTGTCTATCCACTCTGCAAATTTAAACCCTTCGTATTCGAAAGCGAGCAAATCGTCGGTGTTGGTTATCTTGTTTGTGATGATGTAGTTGGCCATTGCCCCGCGACACATCTTTGTGTACACCACAATTGTTTTCCTGCCACGGGCATTCTCGACCATAAATTGGGGCTCGAAGATTTTTACTTTCTTCTTTACTTCATTCCAATCGAAGAGCGATTTCATCTCTTCGCTTGCAAGATAGGCAAGCATGCCGTTGTCGTTGCTGATTGATTGGATGAAAAGTTGGGTAAGGCGAGGTTTCCAATAGTCGAAAAGTCGTATGTCGTCGTGGTTTTGTAAGCGCACATAACCTTCCAAGCGATGTGGCTTTATGGCATCGAGTGGCCGTAAAAGTCCGTATAGAAAGGAGGTTATCCAAAGGTGCTGGTTGGCAAAACAAATGTCTTCTTGGTTGAAACTGCTCGCTTTCAGGTGCTTGTAGGCCATGCCTGTGAATGCAAGAGCAGCGTGCGAAGTGTCGTCTGCTTGTAGAAAATGCTGATTCCTGTGCGGACTTTGGGTGGCTTGTTTGCTGTTAATTTTTAGCATTTCTTCCAATTCTTCCGTTGAGAAGTTCATCATCTCGGCCGCAATTTCCTTGGCTGCTGCAATGAAATGCGGTTCGTTGACACGTTGGTTAGGGAATGTTATGGGCTTTGTGGCCATGTCTTTGGCGCACGATAGAAGTATTTGCATGCTTTAAAGTGGGTCGTTTATATCGTTTTTTAATGTATAGAAAAAGCCAATGGCATAGCAATATTGATGTGACTTATCTTCGTTTACCTTTCGACTTGTTCGGCTTACCGTTGCAAAAATTTGGGTTGAACGATTTTCTTTCAGCCGTTTTAGGCGAAGGTTTGGCCTCGTAAGCCTTTTCCGTGCGGCTGTTTTTATGCTCACGATGGTTCTTATCGTCTTTCTTGCCTCTGCCCGAACTTTGTTCTCTGCCCCAATCGTTTGAGGAATAAAGTTCGTTAATCAGTTCGGGGCGACCTATTTTCCTAAGTTCGCGCTCAATGTTTTGCCTTTCTTCCTTCTTATACCAAAAGAAAAATAGTCTTTGGTTGTTCTTGTCTTTGGGCGTTTTGGCACTGAAAACGGGTTCAAGCGTATAAGGGTCGTAGCCCGTATACCATGCCTCGGTGCTCACAGTCATGGGCGTTGGGGTAAAGTCTTGTATCTGTTCGAGATGGAAGTCAAGCCTTTTGGTGCGTACAGCTAAGTCGGCCATGTCTGCTTCCTTACATGCAGGGTGGCTGCTCATGAAGTAAGGAATGATTTGTTGCCTAAGGTTTTCCTCCTTATTTATCTTGTCGAAGATGCGCTTAAACTCTTCAAACTGTGTGAAACTAGGCTTTCTCATGCTACGCAACACCTCGTCGCTGGTGTGTTCGGGAGCCACTTTAAGACGCCCGCTCACGTGATTTCGTATCAGTTCCTTGGTATATTCCATCGCGGCATCGTTCACTTTCTTGTCTTTGCTCTTATGGAGCAGCAAGTCGTAGCGTACACCACTTCCGATAAAACTTTTCTTTATCTCGGGCAAGGCGTCCACGGCACGATATATTTCGATGAGTTTCGAGTGGTCGGTATTGAGGTTTGGGCATATTTCGGGATTGATACACGACGGCCGCTTGCACACTTCGCACGCCTTTTTGTTGCGTCCAGCCATGCCATACATGTTGGCCGAGGGTCCGCCTAGGTCTGAAAGGTAGCCTTTGAAGTCGGGCATTTGCGCCACTTTCTTCACTTCGTTTAGTATGCTTTCTTTCGAACGGCACACCACGAACTTGCCTTGGTGGGCCGAAATGGTGCAGAAAGAGCACCCGCCGAAACATCCTTGGTGCATGTTTACCGAGAATTTTATCATCTCGTAGGCTGGAATGCGCTTGTTTTTGTACTTGGGGTGGGGCAAGCGAGTATAAGGCAGGTCGAAAGTAGCGTCCAATTCTTGAGTCGTGAGTGTGGGGTATGGTGGGTTAACCACGGCATACATGCCGTCAACTTCCTGCAAAAGACGTTGTGCATGCACCTTGTTGGCCTCTTCTTCAATATGCTTGAAGTTCTCGGCTTGCTTGCGTTTGTCTTTCAGGCAGGCCTCGTGGCTGTTCAAGATGATGTCTTTATCGGTTATTCCACCAGGAACGCTGTTCTTGTCGACCATGAAAACGGTTTGCGGAATATGGTGAATGGTGCTAATGTGCTGCCCGTTTTCGAGACTAGCACACAGCTCTAAAATCGACTTTTCGCCCATTCCATAGAGTATGATGTCGGCTTTAGAGTCGCATAGGATGCACTTTCTCACCTTGTCTTGCCAATAGTCGTAGTGCGTAAGTCGGCGCATAGAGGCCTCAATGCCTCCTAAAACCACAGGCACGTCGGGGTAAAGCTCTTTGAGAATTTGCGTATAAACCACCGTAGGATAGTCTGGGCGGCAGTCGTGTCGGCCGTCTGGGCTATATGCGTCTTCAGAACGGAGCCGCTTATTGGCCGTGTATTTATTTACCATCGAGTCCATGCAGCCCGGCGAAATGCCGAAGAACAGGCGCGGAACGCCTAGTTTCTTGAAGTCGCGATAGTCGCCATGCCAGTCGGGTTGTGGCACAATGGCCACCTTATAGCCTGCCGCTTCAAGGCAACGGCCAATAACGGCCACGCCAAAAGAGGGGTGATCGACGTACGCGTCACCCGAAAAAAGGATGACATCTAGCTGTTCCCATCCCCTTAGTTCGCATTCTTTCTTTGTGGTGGGTAAGAAGTCTGTTAACCTGTAATTGTTCAATGCAGTTCTTAATCTGTTGACAAGTTAGCGGGGTTACGAGTTAACGAGCCGTAATCCTTGCCTTTACATTAGAATTTGTTTTAACGAAAAACGTACTTTATTCTGTTACCGAAGACTTGTTTGCGTTGGTCTTCCACTCGATATAGAGCAACACTAGCTGGTGTAAGCCAAAGGCTTTCATGTTGTTGTTATAGATAACGTCGAGGCATAGGTCTAACAAAGCCTTGTCTTTACCCGTTTCCGACTCTAACAACGACCTCACGTTATACTTCAACTTGTCTAAAACCTCCTCGTCAATGATGCCATTGCTGTCTACAAGGTTTTTGAGTAAGCAGTACTTGTCAATCGTTTCCAAGTGCAGGTCGCTTACGTCGATGGTTCGCGTTCCTGAATTATTGGCTTGAATTTTATACATATCTGTATTGGTTTAATTATTACTTCATTATCGTGTCGATGGTTTCGGCCATTATCCGCCTGCGGTCCTCGCGGTCTTTGATGCACTCTAACGGAAAGCCGAAAAGATGACTTCGCCGACTGCCTGCCACATAAGCCACTGATGCAGGCCACCATCCAGCGTAGCGATAGCCGGTTGTAGCATCGTCTAAAGGGGTTAACACGTCTACCATTTGGGGCGCATAGTGCACGGCATTGGGCGATTTGTAGAGCAAGGCCACAACGCTGTCGCGCGGAATAGAATCTGTATCGCTCGCCAAAGGCCTGATGGCAGCGAGCAGTGTGTCGGTTCGCACTGTACCTTCGAACGATGCTTTGAACACGTCGGCCAAGAAAACTTGCTCTAACGAGTCCCTCATGTCGGTGCCAACGTATGCTCCGCTTACAATCAATCGGCCGTTATTGCGACTGTATTCGCGTATAATCTTTTGAACGGTGGGCGTGAATGTCTTGTATTTCACGAGCGAATGGCCGTCGTTGCGCTGTAAGCCCAATGCAATGTCTATACATTGATAGCGCGAAAGGTTGCATAATCCTTTCTCAACGGCCTTCATAGATGCCGATACCACATTATATTTCTTTATTGGCGCAATGTCTTCAACGTGTGTTCGGGCGGTGTTTTGGTCATTGCCTGCAACCAATTGCCCTTGCAAACTTGTGTCGCTGTATCCCAATCCCTGCCATCCCTCAACGCCAGCAGCCCTTTTGTTGAAGTTCTGTTGGTAGCCAACCCATGCCGCTTGTGTGCCCAAGCTCACTCCGAGGTCTTCGTTTAGGTCGAAACCTTGTTGTAGTGGCGTGCTGATTACAGCTGGCGAGGAAAGTCTATCGAACCCATCGACCACTAAAATGGTGCTGGTGGCCTCTGGCTGGTAATAGGCCGAGAGGGTTCCGGTTGTGAAACTCTCGCCTCCTTGGTTCACTGCCGCCACCTTAAAGTTATATGTTGAGTGGGGACGCAAGGAGAGTTCAATCTCGTTTTGCTTAACTATCCGCCCGTTGTCAAAGCCTGCTGAGTCGATAGCCGTATATAAAATGTACCCCGTTGGCTTGGCCGTGGGTTCCAATTCGTCTTCCATTTCGCTCCATCCCAGCTTTATTCGGCCGTTGTAGAGATAGTTTATGTG
>CAUPVH010000053.1:0-7604 GCA_963514635.1 uncultured Prevotella sp.
GAGTAACGGCACTAATACCGTTGCACCGAACGCCACAAAGAGAAATTGAACGCCAACGATGATGCGTTTGCTTGCTGTGAGTTGTATTTGTTCCATTGTTTATTGAAGTTGTTCGCACAAGAGAAAAAGGGTGAATGGGCTGCACACTGCTGCGGCATGGCCGCCAAAAACTGGCCTGTAACAGCGCATTAGGCGGGCTTAGACTGCACCGCAAGGCAACTTTCTTCACCTCGATTGCACGTTATCCATTGCAAAGTTAATACATTTCCAGCATTTTTGCGTACATTTGCACAAACGGCAAACTTAATTATTTTGAATAAGCGAATGGCAAGAATAAAACTAGGAGATTATAACCAACTAGAAGTTGTAAAGGAAGTGGAGTTTGGCATGTACTTAGATCCTGGCGATGAGGGCGAGGTGCTTTTGCCCAAGCGTTATGTGCCAAAGGGCTGTAAACTGGGCGACATACTCAACGTGTTTCTTTACCTAGACCAAGACGAACGCCTTGTGGCCACCACCGAAACACCATTGGCCAAGGTGGGCGAGTTTGCTTGCTTAGACGTTTCGTGGGTTAACCAGCACGGCGCGTTCTTGAATTGGGGACTGATGAAAGACCTCTTCTGTCCGTTTAGGGAGCAAAAGCAACGCATGGAGATTGGCGAAAGCTACGTGGTGGCCGTGTTTATAGACGAAGAAAGCTATCGCATAGCAGCCTCGGCTAAGGTGGAACACTTCTTCGCCACCGACTTTCCGCCATACCGTTCGGGCGACGAAGTAGACCTCTTGGTATGGCAACCCACCGAACTTGGGTTCAAAGTGATTGTCGATAACGCCTATCCAGGACTGGTATATCGTTCGCAAGTGTTCCGCCCGTTGCATGTTGGCGACCGTCTTCGCGGCTATATCATGGGCGTAAGACCCGATGGAAAGATAGATGTGAGCTTGCAACCACAGGGGCGCAAGCAGACAATGGACTTTGCCGAAACACTTTTGCAATACCTAAAAGACAACGGCGGATTTTGCGATTTGGGCGACAAAAGCCCTGCCGAAGACATTAAACGCCGTTTCGAGGTGAGCAAAAAGGTGTATAAAAAGGCAGTGGGCGACTTGTACAAACGCCGTTTGATAACGATTGAAGAAGGCGGCGTGCGGCTTGTTCAAGGCTAGGCTGCACGCCCCCTTCTTGCCCAACGCCTTTGCATTAAGCCCTTTTCTTGCTGCTATGGCTGGGCCTTCGCAAGATGATGTAGCCAACAATTCCGCCAAGAATTGATGCTGCGAAGATGCCAATCTTAGATTGTATGGCATGTTCGGGCGAGGTGAAGGCGAGCATGGTGACAAACATCGACATGGTGAAGCCTATGCCCGCAAGAAATCCTAGACCCAGAATGCGCTGCCAAGTCATTCCGCGCGACCGCTTGCCAAGCCCCAATCGCTCGGTAATCCATACGGCGAAGACTATGCCAGCAGGCTTGCCTACCAGCAAACCGGCCAAAACACCAATGGCAACACCATTAGAAAGCACCGAACCGAAATCTAAATCGACAAACGAAACGCCTGCATTGGCAAGGGCGAAGATGGGCATCACCACGAACGAAACAAAGGGATGTAAGCCATGTTCGAGCCTTTGCAGGGGCGGAATGGCCCTAGACGAGTCGGCTTGCACGCGCGCCAGTATCTCCACTTGTTCGGGTTCGAGGGTTCGCACGTCGTTGGGTGCGGCGTTTTCAAATTGTCGTGTCAGCTTTTTAATGCGTGCAATGAAGGCCGCCTCGGGTATTCGTGCATCGGCAGGAATAACCATTGCGGCCAAAACTGCCGAGATGGTGGCATGAATGCCCGATGTTAGGAAGGCTACCCACACGCCGCCAATGCCCAACACGCCATAAAACCACACGCTTTTTACGCCCAAGCGGTTGCCTGCAAGCATCACGGCCAGCACCACAAAGCCGATGGCTAAGCTGGCCAATGATATTTCGGTGGTATAAAATAGGGCGATGATGACCACCGAACCGAGGTCGTCGACGATGGCCAACGTGGTGAGAAACACCTTGGCCGACATGGGAACGCGATTGCCCAAGAGTTGAAGTACGGCCAAAGCAAAGGCAATGTCGGTGGCCATAGGTATTCCCCAACCGTGCGCAGTGGGGGTGCCGGCATTGAATAAAAGGTAAATGGCGGCGGGGAAAAGCATGCCGCAAAGGGCTGCAACCACGGGAATAGTAACCTTTCGCAGGTCGCGAAGCTCGCCCCCGATGAACTCGCGTTTCAGTTCTAGCCCCACAACGAAGAAGAACATCGACATCAGTCCGTCGTTAATCCAATGCTCTAAACTAAAATCAAGATAGTTTTGGCCGTTTACAGAGAACCCGAAATGGTGTTCAAGAAAATGGGTATAGGTATCGCGCAGGGGCGAATTGGCCAGCACTAAGGCCAACAACACGAAGATGCCAAGCACAATTCCGCTTGAACGTTCGCGGTGAAGAAACTGCAAAGTGGGTATGACAAGCCTGTTTTCTAACTCTTTTTGATAATGTTGCCTCATTTGTTTTTTATTGAAAGATCTAATGAACTAATGGTGCGTTTCATTGTTGCGCGTTGGCAATGTGATGCCTTGGGCAACTAATTTGAAAAGAAAAAACTGTTTTTCTTATTGCCGAACGCAGCTTAACTTATGCAAAAGTACGAAAAATAATGCGTTTGACGAAGTGGCCAAAGCATGTTTTTGAACCTTTAATACGAAGTAGTCTTCACTTTTAGCCCCAATCGGTTTATCAGTGCCTGTGCAGATTTTGTGTGTTGTTGAGCATATTGCCTACCTTATTTTTGAGGGCATAGTGGGCAACTTCAAGAGAAATTGATAGATTACTTCTTCGTTTCCATGCTGCTGTCTACGTTGCCCATGAGCAGCCTGTGGCACAATCGCTCGTGTTGTAAGCGTACGTGCTTCGCATGCTGTTTCCCATATTCGTGTAAACAATACAATCGTTTTTTTGTCTAGTTTTCGGTACAAAATTTAACATTATGAGTGCCCTTTCTGCTCACCAATCGCTCACCTTGCTGCAAAAAGACGATTCTCGCGAAGGTTTGTTTTGATGCTAAAAAGGGGGTAGCAAGTGAATGTGAGAAATGAATTTTTATTTAAGTAAACCGCCATTTGCGCCAGTTTTCGGGCTATTTGCAGCTAAATTTAGTGCAATATGCCGCAAAACGCACTGCGTTTTGGTGCTAAATGCCTTGCGTTTTGCCGCTAAATGCAGTGCGTTTTGCTGCTAAATGCAAGGCAAAATGCCGCTAAATGCGGTGAAAAATGGTGCTAAATGGCAGACGAAAAGCATAAAAACACGCTGCAATGGTATAAATATAACCTTTCTGAACCATGAAATTCATGGCCCAAAAGGGCAAAATAACCATTAAAAAGTGGGATTTTAGGGGCAAAAAGCGTGTTTTTGGGCGTTAATAATAATGTGTTGGCAACCAAACTAGAAAGGCAAAATGGTGCTAAATGCAGGTTGTGTCCTTAAAAACAGACAAACTGAAAGACGTGAAAGGTTAGAAATAGTGGATATTTGCCTACTTTTTGACCCATTTTTTCGCTAGAACGGAGAGAAAATTTGTGCGGAGTTGTAAAATAAATAATAACATTTTAAGTTTTGAGTTTGTAAGTTTGTAAGTTCGTGAGTTGATGTGTTCGTGAATTGGTGAGTTTATAAGTTGATGAGTTTGTGAGTTTTTGAGTTTGTAAGTTTATAAGTTGATGAGTTTGTAAGTTGATGACTTTATAAGTTTTTGAGTTTCTGAGTTTGTAAGTTTGTGCGTTGATGTGTTGCTGAGTTGTTGCTTTTTCGTGCGTTCATAATCCAGTGAGTTTGTTTGTGCTGCACTTTGTATGTGAGAAAGGTGCTTGTTTTGTGTTGGCATTATAACAATATTAAAACCTCTCCATTTGTAGAAATATTCAAAGTCAACACGCACTCTATTTGCCAATGTCAGCTTAAACGCGTAATTTTGCAGCTAAATAACAGAAATATGACAAACAGTGAGCATACACTTTGGCAGGTGGTGAAAGGCTATTTCAACGCCCTGCCCGACAAAGAGAATGAGAAAGAAACCATCAAACAGATAAGCAGCGGTGTTACTTTCCACGGTGCAAACCTTTGGGTGCTAATCTTTGCCATCCTTATTGCATCGTTGGGACTGAACGTTAACTCCACGGCCGTAATTATCGGTGCCATGCTTATCTCGCCATTGATGGGTCCTATCATTGGTATGGGATTGGCAGTGGGCATCACCGACTTGGAATTGCTTAAACGTTCGGCCACACATTACCTCGTGGCAACGGTTATCAGTGTGATTACAGCCACGCTTTATTTCATCATTACGCCGCTAACCGAGGCACAATCTGAACTTCTTGCCCGTACGTCGCCCACGCTTTACGATGTGCTCATCGCCCTCTTCGGTGGTGCGGCAGGTATTTTGGCGCTTTGTACAAAGGGTAAAGGCAACGTACTGCCGGGCGTTGCCATCGCCACAGCCTTGATGCCGCCGCTGTGTACGGCAGGTTATGGGCTGGCCGTTGGCAACCTTTCGTATTTCTTCGGGGCGTTTTACCTGTTCTTCATCAACACAGTTTTCATCGCCCTAGCCACGTTCTTGGGGGTGCGGATGTTGCGTTTTAAACGTAAGGACAGTGTGGATGCAGCGCGCTTGGCCGTTGTTAACCGCTATATGATAGGTGCTGTGGTGCTTACAATGCTGCCCGCTGCCTACATGACCGTGCAAATTGTGCGCGAGAGTGTGCAGGAAAACGCCATCTTGAAATTCGTGAAGAACGAGTTTGAGACGAAGGGCGCACAGATTATCTCGCACAAGATAGACGATAAGAGCAGTTCGCTGAACATCGTAACCGTGGGAAAACGCCTTACTGAGGGCGAAATAACCGATGCCCGAAGGCGTATGGAGGAGTATAAGTTGGAGCAGTTTAAGCTGAACGTGATACAAGGAATGCAGACAGATAGCCTGATGTTGAGCCAGATGCTCAACGTAAACGGCGGTGCATCGCAGGCAAAGAACACGAAACTTTTGGAGCAGGCAGACCAAATTGAGGCCCTGAAAGCCAAGAACCAAAAGTACGAACGCCTGCCGCGCTTGGCCAGCGACATGCGTACGGAGATACAAGCCGTTTGTCCGCAAGCTACGAGTATCAGTCTGGCCAACGTTGCCGAGGCCCGCGTTGACACAACGGCCACAACGCAATATGTAATGGCCGTTGTTGACTGCAAAGGAAAATTGCCGCCTACGGATAAGAAGCGATTGCACCAATGGTTGCGTGCAAGACTTAAAGTGGATAGCCTTAGATTGGTGGTTGAATAAGAAAAGGCGTTGCCTATGCCACGTAATGTGCGTGGAAGGCAACGCCTTAATGTTTTGTTTTAACAGCCGTTCGGCGGCCTACACCATTAAATGCTGATGGTGAAACCTGCCGAGAACGCGAACTTTTTGGGGTAAACGCCTAAGTAGCGGCCTATGGTTATGGTCTCGAAGAAGTTGTATTGCGCCGAGCCGTATACGCCGAACACCTCGCCGAAGTTAAAGCGCACGCCCGTTTGCAAGGACATGGTTTTGGTACTAAGTATCGGGCCTACGTAAATGTCGAAGTTATCGGGTAGCTTTAACACTTCCATGAAATGGTAGTTTAGATAAATACCGAGGTCGGAAAAGTCGTAAAACCTAGACTCTTTCTCGCCTTCGTCGTCCTTATAGCGTAGCGTGGTGAACTTCGCGCCATACGAAAGAAAGTCGTTGATGCCTTCTTCGTAGCCTATTTCAAGTCCGTGTCTGCCGCCTACATTGGTGTAGCCGAGGTATATCTTACTGTCGTCGCTGCCGTCGAATGCTTGTGCAAAGAGGGGTGTTGCCGAGCAAAAGGCAAGGAGTAGGGCTGCAAACAGGCGTGCAAGCCCATGTGTGTTGCGTGTTGTTTTCATGTGTTGTGCTTATTTAATGGTGTATTTGGTGATTGAGAATACCTTGCGGCGTTCGCCGGTGTTGTGGTTTTTGATGACTTGCCTGCCGTAGACGATGAAGTTTTTGCCGTACCAGTGCAGCGTTCCAGAGTATCTCATCTTCTTAACATCCTCGTCTTCGTTGTCTGTTTCAATCATTTCCGACTTGCGTTCTTGTGCCACTTCGCCCGTTTTGTTGTTGAAGAGCTTAGAAACGAGCATCTTATCGTCGGCATAAACAAGGTCTACATCGTTTTTCTTAATGCCTGCCGAGATAAAGCGTTTAACGTACATGGGCTTTTGTCGGGGGCGCATTTCAAAGCAATTGTCCCAAAGTAGGTTGCAGTCGGCATCGAACTTGGCCAGCACGGCGTGGGTGTAGGCGTAGCCGTTAAATTGGGTTACCATTACCGTTCCGGCCCAATAGGTTACGTAAGTGGGATAGAAGGCCTCGCCAAGATAAAAGTAATCCTTGCCGTCGGTCATGATGCCGTGCGATGCGATGTTGTATTTCAGGCTGTATTCCTTACCAGCCTTTTCGGCTTTTTCTTTCTTTCGTTCTATCCTGGCCTTGCGCCTGTTGCTCATATAATCGGTGAAATTCTTCAAATCGAGGAAGTTAACGAACCGCTGTTTCTTAATTTGCCAGTTTTCCAGCTGTGCAAAATAGATGCCTTGCGCGCCGCCTTTCTTGCTTTTGGTGTAGGTTCCGGTCATGAAATACTTGTCGTTGGCCTTTGAAAGCGATGCCGAAAGCAGGTCTTGGTCGATGTCGGTGGTGAGGTTGGTAATGCCCAACTGTGTGCCGTTGAAGTCTACGCGCGCCAAGTAAAGTTCGCGTTCGCCCTTTACAACGGCGTAGATGATGTTGTCGAGAATGGTGTTTTGCAGTATAAACACCTTTCTATCTCTTACGCCGGGTATGTGTATGTCGGCAAAACGGCTTTCGCCTGTGTTGAGGTCTACAATGCCAATGCGCTCCAAACGTTTCTGGGTGGAGCTGAAAACCAACTTGCCATCGTGTATAACAAGGTCGCGCATGCTGGCTTTGCGTGTGTATTCGCTGTCGGTAACTTTCGTTTTGTGATTTTTCGTGTTGAAAGCATACACAGAGAAAGCCCCACTTCGGGCGCGCAAAACGGTGTAGTTGACATCGCTGTTGAAGGTGCAACTGTAGAAATACAAGTCGTCGTCTATCAGCGTTGAGTCGGTAAACAGGGGTTTGAGGTCGGTAGAGAGGTACTCGGTTTTGAAGTATCGCTTGCCTTTATCGGCCTTTTTGGCAAACGAATAGACAATGAGTCCCCGTTCGCCAAGGGGTGCAACCACTTGGTCTTCATAGTCTCCGCGGTGCGGATACTCAATTCTAGCTGTTACTTGTGCCACTGCCGAAAGTGCATTTAGGCACATGGCCAAAGCCATTAAGGTAATTGTTTTCATATCGTTATTGTTTTGTTGGTTTGTTTTCTTAGTGCCTTCGCGCGGTGGGCGAAGTGTGTTTGTTCGGTATCCGTTTGCTCAAAGCGGCGTGTCATGGCGTGTTGGGCTGTTTCTTTAACTAAAGTTTCCCACCCTAATAAACAGATAGAAAAATAACAG
>CAUPVH010000054.1:0-7508 GCA_963514635.1 uncultured Prevotella sp.
TTGGTGCGACTCACTACGCAAGGAAAACGCGAGGCGGAGAACCTGCGCAACATCAATGCGGTGCTTAGGCAGAAAGGTTACGACACGCCGCTTGTGGCCGATGTGCATTTCAACGCCAACGTAGCCGACGTGGCCGCGCTGTATGCAGAGAAGGTACGCATAAATCCCGGCAACTATGTAGACCCTGGACGAACCTTCAAGCAGTTGGAATATACCGACGAGGAATACGCCGAAGAGATAAAGAAGATTGATGCACGCTTTGTGCCTTTCCTCAATATCTGCCGCGAAAACAACACGGCCGTACGCATCGGTGTGAACCACGGCTCGCTCTCCGACCGCATTATGAGTCGCTATGGCGACACGCCTGCGGGCATCGTTGAGAGCTGTATGGAGTTCTTACGCATCTGCAAACGCGAGCAATTCAGCAATGTGGTTATCTCCATCAAGGCATCCAACACGGTGGTGATGGTGCAATCGGTTCGCCTTTTGGTGCAACAGATGCGACTCGAAGACATGAATTACCCCTTACATCTTGGCGTTACTGAGGCTGGCGAGGGCGAAGATGGCCGCATTAAGAGTGCTGTGGGCATCGGTACGCTGCTGGCCGACGGCATCGGCGACACCATCCGCGTATCGCTTAGCGAAGACCCAGAGGCGGAAATACCCGTAGCACGCGCGCTTGTAGACTACATCGAGGCACGTTCGGGCCACTTACCTATACCTGCCCAAGCGGCAAAAGGGTTCAACTACACCGCTCCCGAACGCCGTCCAACCACGCCCGTGGACAACATCGGAGGCGAAAACCTACCCGTTGTGATAAGCAACCGCACGGATAAGGATAAGGTTCACGTGGTGGCCAACGCCGACCAAACGCCCGATTACATATATATAGGTAGACATCTGCCCGCAAACCTCTCGGCAAAGCGCCGTTACATCATGGACTACGATGCCTACATGCAGCTGGCCAGCACCAATCCGCAGGCCTACGAGCAGGTTTATCCCATCTTCCCACACAATGCCGTGCCCTTTATCTCGCTTGTCGAGGCAGACGTTAAGTTCCTTGTGCTGCAATATGGAGCCAACAGCGACGAATATTTGGCTTGTCTTAAACATCACCCCGAGGTGGTGGTGGTGTGCATGAGCACACACAAGAACAAGGTGGGCGACCAGCGTGCGCTGGTTCACGAGTTGTGGTCGGCAGGCATCAACAACCCCGTTGTATTCGCGCAGATGTACCGTCACGCGGCCGAAGAGAAAGACACATTCCAGCTAAAAGCCGCTGCCGACATGGGCCCACTGATGATTGACGGGCTAACGGATGGCATCTGGTTGATGAACGACGGCGACTTGCCCGACGAAGAGGTAGATGCCACGGCCTTCGGCATACTGCAAGCTGCCCGATTGCGCACCACCAAGACCGAATACATTAGCTGTCCGGGCTGCGGTCGCACGCTTTACGACCTGCGTACAACCATCGCCCGCATTCGCGAAGCCACCAAACACATGAAGGGTTTGAAGATTGGCATCATGGGTTGCATCGTAAACGGACCGGGCGAAATGGCCGATGCCGACTTCGGATATGTTGGCGCAGGCCCTGGAAAGGTGTCGCTCTACCGCAAAAAAGAATGTGTTGAAAAGAACATCGACGAGAAAGATGCGGTGGAACATCTGCTAAGGCTGATTGAAACCAGCCTCACCCCCAACCCCTCTCTAAGGGGAGAGGGGAGTGATTAGCCTTGCAACGTTGTGGTAGTTCTAATGATTGTGGCATTTGATGGCACACGGTAGTACTATCTATACGATAAACCTTGTGAGGTAATGGCCTAATAAAATCATAGTTAATAACGAGTAACCACTTACCTTCACTCACCAAAACAACATAGCATACAACGCCCTCTACAAGGGGAGATGGGCGTGATTAGTTTTGTAGTGCCAGGTTAACGTAAGTAATCAACATTCGTTACTTTACTACTTACTCCATACTACTCACGTAGTTCACAACGAAATATAAGTCAACAACAACCCAATCATAGTAATAACGAGTCGTCACTCACCAAAACAACACAGCATACCACGCCCCTCTCCCCTTGGAGAGGGGTTGGGGGTGAGGCCGGTTGGGAGTGAGGCTGATAATATAATAAATATGAACGAACAAAATAAAACCGCTGACAACTCAGCGCAAAATCAAAACAAAACTATGCCTTCCACCGAAGCAACACAGCATACCACGCCCCTCTCCCCTTGGAGAGGGGACGGGGGTGAGGCTGCTTCCCCCCTATTAGTCTACAACACCCTCACTCGCAAAAAAGAGCGTTTCGAACCCCTACACGCCCCCAACGTGGGCATGTACGTATGCGGACCCACCGTATATGGCGACCCACACCTGGGTCATGCGCGGCCCGCCATCACCTTCGACGTGGTTTTTCGCTACCTGCAACACCTGGGTTACAAGGTGCGCTACGTGCGAAACATCACCGATGTGGGGCATCTTGAACACGATGCTGACGATGGCGACGACAAGATAGCCAAGAAAGCGCGACTAGAACAGCTTGAACCGATGGAGATTGCACAGCATTATACCAATACTTATCATGCTGCCATGCAACAGCTCAACGTGCTTCCGCCCAGCATCGAACCACAAGCATCGGGTCATATCATCGAGCAAGAAGAGTTGGTGAAGAAAATCCTCGCCAATGGTTTTGCTTACGAAAGCAATGGCTCCATCTACTTCGACATTGCCAAGTACAACGAAACACACCGCTACGGCATACTCTCTGGTCGCAACCTCGAAGACGTTTTAGATGCCTCACGACAACTCGACGGCGTGGGCGAAAAGCGCAATCAGGCCGACTTCGCCCTGTGGAAACACGCCCAACCCGAACACATCATGCGCTGGCCCAGTCCGTGGGGCGAGGGTTTCCCTGGTTGGCACTGCGAGTGTACGGCAATGGGAAGGAAGTATTTGGGCAACCAATTCGACATACATGGCGGCGGAATGGACCTTGTTTTCCCGCACCACGAGTGCGAAATAGCCCAAGCCGTGGCCTCCGAAGGCGAACAGATGGTACGCTACTGGATGCACAACAACATGATAACCATCAACGGACAGAAGATGGGAAAGAGCTTGGGCAACTTCATCACGCTCGAACAGTTCTTCAACGGCGCACATCCCGCGCTCGAAAAGGCCTATTCGCCCATGACCATTCGTTTCTTCATCCTCTCTGCCCACTATCGCGGAACGGTGGATTTCTCTAACGAGGCCCTGCAAGCCAGCGAGAAAGGACTCGAAAGATTGCTCAACGGCATCGCCGACTTACAACGCATTCAACCCGCCAAAACTAGCGACGAGGCCACCGCAACCATCGTGAACGAACTGCCCCGCAAGTGCTACGAGGCCATGAACGACGACTTTCAAACGCCCATGGTGTTAAGTCATCTCTTCGAGACATGCCGACTTATCAACACGCTTATCGACCACAAGGCGCAGATTTCGGCCGAACATTTGGAGCAATTAGCCGCCACCATGCGCCTCTTCGCCTTCCAACTGCTGGGGTTGAACGCCGAAAACGGCAACAATAACGATGCCCGCGAAGAGGCCTTCGGCCACGTTGTAGACATGGTTCTCGACCTGCGTGCCAAGGCAAAGGCCGACAAAGACTGGGCCACCAGCGACCGCATACGCGACGAACTGGCCTCCGCCGGCTTCGAAGTGAAAGACACCAAGGACGGCGCAACGTGGAAATTGAATAAGTAATGACGTGTTCTGAGTAAGTAGACAAGCGCGTAAGTTGACAAGTTAACGAGAGGTTGTTAAGTTAACTTGTCTACTTACGCTCTTGTCTATTTACCATCTCGTCAACCTATTAATAAAGTAACAAACTTTCTTTCTAAACCCTTGGTAGTGCCAAATTGTTAAACTATATTTGCAATGTGCTTACAGATTATTCCGAAAGGGCATCGATGAGTTGGGTAAGTAAACCGTGATGAAACGATGTAGATAGGCGTGTTTGTGGCTCAATATACCATAACTAAACTTTATACAACATGAAAAGTAATAAGCTAAGCAACCTTTTGTCGCTGCTTTTTCTTGCGGCAACCTTGGGCGTAGCTGTTTATGCCGCATTCGTTAAGGACACCATTGTTGTGCATTGGGGGCCACTTGGTGGTAGAGAACTCCAAGGCATGAGCTATCTTATTTCTTCCCCTTTTATCTGCTGCACTTTACTTGCTGTTGCGCAAGGGAAAGGAAAACCCTTTCGCCCTCGACCCAAAGCACGATATGCCCCAAACGGAGGGTAACACGCAACAATTGCGCCGATATGTTGATGTGCTTTCTCTGGGTGTTACGGGTTTGTTGTTGTACGTCACACTTTGTGCGGCAGGTTTCTTGCCCATGATACCCCTCGTGGTGATGCTTGTCGTGGCCTTTTTCATCATATATTATGTGCGTTCGCGACGTAAATCGAGAAGAGGGTAGGGCAGTTTAATTTTCTTTCTTCATGTTTTGGCAGTGACACACTTTTGTCGTAACTTTGCAAAACAAAAAGTTGTCGCCCATAATTGCACTTACGCCTTGTTAGTAAGAGGTTAGTTGTGCTGTGTACCGCGGCAAACTGATGGCAGAATGTAACCAATTGTAAATACAAAAAGATGAAAAAATCTAGTTTAAAAAGCCTGTTTTCGCTACTTTTCTTAGTGGGCACCGTTAGCATTGCTTTGTATTGCATCCTAACGAAAGACACGATAAGCCTACGTATTGATATGCCGGGCGGGGTTAGCAAACCCATTTCGCCATTCTTCCTCTTACCACCGACTCTGTTCGCTGTTGGAGCTTACTTCGTAACCCGTTTTTTGGCAGACAAGCCCATACGTGTGAGAATATTGCTTAGGAGGAGTGTAATACCTATGAATGAGCATAATGCCGCATTGATACGTAACTTTCATGAATCTGTTTCGCTAGGAGTTACGGGCGTTATGTTCTATTGCACACTCTTCATGTCGGGTATAATCGTCTTCAATCCCTTTATTACGGGGGCGATAATGATGTTGCCTTCCTTTATGATAGGGTGGTCGTCGTTTAAGTTGCTGCGTGATAGGGAAATGCAATGATAGAACATAACACATCAAACAACCGAATAGCCGTGGTTTTTCTCGCGGCAACCTTCGCTGTGGCTCTCTACTCCGCGGTGATAGAGGTGTTCTCGGCCTTGCAAATTAGTTTCTTTGCTGCCGACGATAGGGTGGGTTTGCCCATTTTTACCTTTTTGTTGCCCTTCATTTCGTTGGCCCTTTACCTGCGGTTGCGCTATATGTCGCAACATCCGCTATGCAATCCGCGCCCCAATGGACCAGCAAATACAGAGGAAAACAAATGGATGTTGAGCCGTTATGCCGACAAGATGCTGCCCAACATCACGGGGCTGATACTCTATGTGGCCGTGGGGGCAGACGTGCTTATGCCTTTTTCGATGTTTGTCGTAGTGTTTTGGACACTCTATATGTTGGTGATTTCAATGCAGGTTTTCAGTAAGATTACATATAAAAAACGCTAGAACCGCTGCCCGCGCATCCCCATTTCACGTTATTTTGCAGCGTGGCTTAGAGCCAGTTGCACATTTTTGCGTAACTTTGCAGTCGCTAACCGCCATGTACTACCCACAAAATGCAAGATGGGTGGCGCATGGCGCATGGGCATACAATTATTTATAGATACACAAATTCGTAGCATTATGGCATATCTTTTTTCTTCCGAGTCGGTTTCCGAAGGGCATCCCGACAAGGTGTCCGACCAAATATCAGATGCTTTGGTAGACCAATTCTTGGCCTACGACGACGAAGCACACTGCGCAATCGAAACATTCGTTACCACAGGGCAGGTGGTTATCATGGGCGAAGTGCGTTCTAGTTCGTACATCGACCTGCAAACCATCGCCCGTAACACCATCAAACGCATTGGCTACACCAAGTCGGAGTACCAATTCGACGGCGACTCGTGTGGCGTTCTGACCGCCATTCACGAGCAAAGCGACGACATCAACCGCGGCGTTAGTCGCGAAGAGGCCGACGAACAGGGAGCGGGCGACCAAGGAATGATGTTCGGTTACGCCACCAACGAAACCGAAAACTACATGCCCCTGTCGCTAGACTTGGCTCACTTGCTGATGATTACCTTGGCCGAGATACGAAAAGAGGGCAAGGAAATGACTTATTTGCGCCCCGACTCTAAGAGTCAGGTGACGGTGGAGTATGCCGACGACGGGCAACCCGTGCGTATCGACACCATCGTTGTGAGCACACAACACGACGACTTCGGTCCTAACGACGAGCAGATGCTGGCCCAAATAAAGGCCGACGTGCTGAACGTGCTGATGCCTCGCGTTAAAGCGAAGATAACAAGTGCCAAGGTGCTGGCACTTTTCAACAACGACATTAAGTATTTCGTTAACCCCACGGGTAAGTTCGTTATCGGCGGCCCACATGGCGATACGGGCTTAACGGGTCGTAAAATCATTGTAGACACCTATGGCGGTAAGGGCGCACACGGCGGCGGGGCGTTCTCGGGCAAGGACCCAAGTAAGGTTGACCGTTCGGCTGCATACGCCGCACGACACATCGCTAAGAACATGGTGGCAGCAGGTGTTGCCGACGAAATGCTGGTGCAAGTGAGCTACGCTATCGGCGTGGCCGAACCGGTTAACATCTACGTTAACACCTACGGGCGTAGCAAGGTGCAGCAAACCGACGGCGAAATAGCCCAAAAGGTGGCGCAACTGTTCGACCTACGCCCCAAGGCTATCGAGCGAAGCCTCAAACTACGCCAGCCCATCTACGCCGAAACGGCCGCTTACGGACACATGGGACGTAAGAACGAGGTGGTGAAGAAGACCTTTACCAGCCGTTATCACGAAACGAAGGTGATGGAAGTGGAGCTGTTCACTTGGGAAAAGCTCGACCGCGTAGACGACATAAAGAAGGCTTTCGGCCTTTAAACCCACGGGCAGCATGCGCTGAAACCCCAAGGCAAGGCGTTTGCCGCATGGGATTTCGGGGCATGCCTAGCTTGGTTTGTACCTCTCTTCTCCCCGTGTCGTGCATCGAAAGCGGCCCTCTTTGCTAGCGCATTGCAAGGCGAAGCGCTTTCTGTACGGCCATAACAACATACAACAAGCCCATTCAGAGCGTGCTAAAACCCATTAAAGAACAGTATTACATCGCCCCTGCCGACACGACGGCAGCCGAGACCGCCTTTGCAGACAGTGCAAAAACGGCCAAGCCCAAGGTGCTAACGCCCAAAGAGGTGCTTAGTTGGCTGCCCTACGATGCTACGCCCGAACAGCAGGACTCGGCCATTCAGGCACATTTCAAACCCGACTCCATCCATTGGAGCACGCGCCCCGACACATTGCACCTGCCGTGCCACTCGGTAGGAAAGGATGTGCGCATTGTTGATTTGCCACTCTATTATCGCGAGTCCTTTTTCTCGCAAAGTCCGTACTACCATCCAGAGA
>CAUPVH010000055.1:0-7501 GCA_963514635.1 uncultured Prevotella sp.
GCGTTTAGCACCATTTTACCTTGCATTTAGCAGCAAAACGCGCTCCATTTTGCCGCAAAACGCACTGCATTTAGCGGCATATTGCACTGCGTTTTGTAGAAAATTGCACCACATTTAGCTGCAAATAGCCCAAAAATTGGTGCTATGGGCAGTCCTTTCAAATAAATATTCATTTTGCCTACGTTTACAGCTAACCCCTTTTTACATCAAAATGAACCTTCGCGAGAATCGATTTTTTGCGGCAAGGTGGGCGATTGGTGACTCGCAAGGGTACTCATAATGTTAAAATTCATGCCGAAATGTGGACAAAGGGTGTGTTGGCGAGTTAATGAATTGAGGGGGTTGACGAGTTGGATAGTTAGCAAGTGGGGTGGTTGTGGCAAGTTAATCAGTTGGTAAGTTGACCAGTTGACGGCTTGCGAGTTGGGGTGTTATAGTCAAACAGAAATGGATTTGGAAAGCCATAGGTGCATCGTAAACAAACAAAACGTGAGTCTTTTCCTCTGCGTAAGGGTTTGTGGATGCCATGCTACGCACGTCTTACATTCGGCTAACAGGCATTTTCCAAAACCAATTGTGTTTGACTATAACAAGATTAATGGTTTACAAGTTAACAAGTAGACAGGTTGTAAGTGACTTGTTGGCAAGTTTACGAGTGGTTTGTTGACATGTTGGTGAGTTGGTAAGCTAACATGGGGGGGGTAGATTTTAAGTGATTGATGGCGCGGCATAGCACTCGTTTTGCGCCAACCAAGGCGGGGAGTGGAAGTGAATGGTGTGCAATGTTTGCCAAAATAGGATTTGAAACGCGAGGGCTTGGCTGTTTGAAAAGGTTGGCTGTTAGGCAAATGGCGATTTAGTTTGTGGGGTAGTTGCGTGTTGTGGATGCGGTGCAAATTGTTCAAAATGGAAAACAATGGCGGCAAAAAGTGCATCGAAGTTTTCCGTTTTAGTAAACTGTTGCGTTGTGATTGTTGGCTGATGTGGCGTTGTTTGGCGCATATTTGTTTTACAACTTTTGTATTGCTTCTTTACTTGGAGCCTTACTTTGGCGGCAATGTTAAAGTAAGAGGTTTCTTGTTAAGTACTTGATTTGTATTAGTTTAGGCTCTATTTCTCGTTTGGAATGATACACTTTACATCGAGATGTGAACATGTTTGTACGAAAGTTAACCTTTGTTTATGTGGCGATTGTTTGTAGTTCGTAATCTCCACAAATAGAGAATGTTTGAGAATAGTGCGTGTACAATTCTGAAAATTCGGAGTAACGGCGTTTGATAATGTCAAAAATAGTTTGTAGCTTTGCAAAAGAAAATAGAGGTTTAGTAATGGAAAATAATAAAACTTATTCATACGAAGAGGCCTTTGCGGCCGCTTTAGATTATTTCGCCGGCGACGAGCTGGCGGCGAGAGTTTGGGTAAACAAGTACGCCATGAAGGATAGCTTCGGTAACATTTACGAGAAATCGCCCGAAGACATGCACTGGCGCATCGCCAATGAGATAGCCCGCATAGAAGGAAAATACCCCAATCCGCTCTCTGCGCAAGAAATCTACGAACTGCTCGACCACTTCCGTTACATCGTTCCTGCTGGTAGTCCGATGACAGGTATCGGCAATGGCTACCAGGTAGCATCGCTAAGCAACTGCTTTGTGGTGGGACTTGAAGGCGATGCCGACTCGTATGGGGCTATCCTGCGCATCGACGAAGAACAGGTGCAGCTGATGAAACGCCGCGGTGGCGTGGGGCACGACCTCTCGCACATACGTCCCAAGGGTTCGCCCGTAAACAATTCGGCGCTTACATCAACAGGTCTTGTGCCGTTTATGGAACGTTATAGCAACTCTACACGCGAGGTGGCGCAAGACGGAAGGCGCGGCGCGCTGATGCTGTCGGTTAGCATTAAGCATCCCGACAGCGAGGCCTTTATCGATGCGAAAATGACCGAGGGCAAGGTTACGGGTGCGAACGTGTCGGTAAAAATAGATGATAGCTTTATGCAAGCGGCCGTAGACGACAAACCATACGTGCAGCAGTTCCCCATCGAAGGCGACAATCCAGAGGTGAAGAAGGAAATTTCGGCCAAGACGTTGTGGGAGAAAATCGTGCATAACGCATGGCAGAGTGCAGAACCTGGCGTGCTTTTCTGGGACACCATACTGCGCGAAAGCATCCCCGACTGCTATGCCGACCTGGGTTTTCGCACGGTTAGCACCAACCCTTGTGGCGAAATTCCGCTCTGTCCGTACGACAGCTGCCGCCTGCTTTGCGTAAACTTGTTTAGCTATGTGGTTAATCCGTTTACCAAAGAGGCCTATTTCGACTTCGACAAGTTTGCCAAACACGTGGCTGTCGCCCAGCGAATAATGGACGACATTGTGGATTTGGAACTCGAAAAGATAGACCTCATCATGGAGAAGATTAAAGAGGACCCGCAAAATGATGAGGTGAAGGGCGCAGAATATCACCTTTGGGAGAAGATTAAGCGCAAAAGTAGCATGGGAAGGCGCACGGGCGTGGGCATAACAGCCGAAGGCGACATGATTGCCGCATTGGGTTTGCGTTACGGAACGCAAGAGGCCACCGACGTAAGCGTAAGTGTGCACAGGTGTTTGGCACTGGCCGCCTATCGTTCTTCGGTGGTTATGGCTAAGGAACGTGGGGCTTTCGAGATATTCGATGCCAAGCGCGAGGCCGCCAATCCCTTTATTTTGCGCCTGAAAGAGGCCGACCAGTCGCTTTACGACGACATGGTGGCTTACGGTAGGCGTAACATTGCCTGCCTAACTATCGCTCCCACGGGCACAACTAGCTTGATGACGCAGACAACGAGCGGCATCGAACCTGTGTTCATGCCTGTGTACAAACGCCGTAGGAAGGTAAATCCCAATGATACAGACGTGCATGTAGACTTTGTTGACGAGGTGGGCGACAGCTTTGAAGAGTATATTGTGTACCATAAGAAGTTTATGGACTGGATGAAGGCCAACGGCTTTGATACCGAAAAGCGATATACGCAAGAAGAAATAGATGCCATCGTGGAACAATCTCCTTATTATAAGGCCACGGCAAACGATGTGGATTGGCTGATGAAGGTGAGGATGCAGGGCGAAATACAGAAGTGGGTGGACCACTCTATCAGCGTAACGGTGAACTTGCCCAACGATGTTGACGAGGCTTTGGTTAACCGCTTGTATGTAGAGGCGTGGCGTTCGGGCTGTAAAGGTTGTACGATTTATCGCGACGGCAGTCGTTCGGGCGTGATGATTTCTGTGTCGAAGAAAGACAAGAAGAAAGAGGATAAGCAAGAAGAACAGCCCATCGTGCCTTGCAAACAGCCCGAAGTGACCGAGGTTAGACCCAAGGAGTTGGCCTGCGACGTTGTTCGTTTTCAAAACAATAAGGAGAAATGGGTGGCTTTTGTGGGCTTGCTCAATGGCTATCCCTACGAGATTTTCACGGGTTTGCAAGACGATGACGAGGGTATTGCCTTGCCTAAGTCGGTTACGAAGGGTAAAATCATCAAGAATGTAGGTCCTGATGGACGCAGTCGTTACGACTTCCAGTTTGAGAACAAGCGTGGATACAAAACTACGGTTGAGGGCTTGAGCGAGAAGTTTAACCCCGAATATTGGAACTATGCCAAGCTTATATCTGGTGTTTTGCGCTATCGCATGCCCATCGACCACGTGATAAAGCTGGTGGGTTCGCTGCAATTGAAGAGCGAAAGCATCAACACTTGGAAGATTGGTGTTGAGCGCGCCTTGAAGAAATACATTACCGATGGCACCGAGGCAACGGGTATGAAGTGTCCTTCTTGTGGACAAGAGTCGCTCGTTTACCAAGAAGGTTGCCTTATCTGCAAGAACTGTGGCGCATCGCGCTGCGGATAAATTACGCATTTCCTTGCTCCACTTCGTAGCCTTATGGCTGCGGGGTGGGGCGTATTTTTTGTTTAGTGGTAAGGGGTAGGGTAGTAAGGAGTAAGTAGTGTTTTCTGAGTAGTAAGGAATAAAGTGGTAAGGAGTTATGGAGTTAAGCCAAATGTTTAGGTGGTGTTAGACTAATAGGATAATTCTGACCAGTCTGACTTGTCCGAAAGCTAGAAAGAACTAGAAACCTAGAAACCGCTAGACACCTTTAAAGGCGTTGGCCATC
The DNA here is from genome assembly GCA_963514635.1 of uncultured Prevotella sp. Lineage (GTDB taxonomy): Bacteria > Bacteroidota > Bacteroidia > Bacteroidales > Bacteroidaceae > Prevotella. Next base: position 4,159 of record CAUPVH010000055.1, read on the forward strand.
TTTTCACCTTTTCACTTTTAGAAGTTAAGGAGTTATGGAGTTAAGGAGTTAAGCCAATAGCTCAGTTGTTAAGAGGTTAAGCCAAATGTATAGGTGGCGTTAGCCATTTTTTCACCTTTTCACCCTTTCACTCTCTCACCTTTAATGGCCATCTTTTCACCCTTTCACTCTTTCACCTTTTCCCCTTTCACTTTTTCACCTTTAAACATCCTTTTCTTTATACATTATGCCACATTACATTCATCTTCGAAACCTACAATTCCACGCCTTTCACGGCGTTATGCCCCAAGAACGAACAGCGGGAAACGACTATGTTGTGAACCTTCGTGCCGAATATCCCATCGAACAAGCCATGCAGAGCGACGATGTGGCCCACACGTTGAACTATGCCGAGGTGTACGCCGTTGTTGAAACAGAGATGCAAAAGCCGTCGTGCCTACTCGAAAACGTGGCCTATCGCATCGCCCAACGGCTCTTTCGCGACTTTCCCCTGATACGTTCGATACGGCTCGAAGTGGCTAAGCAAAACCCACCAATGGGCACTTGCGGAGGTCAAGCAGCAGTGGAAATTCAATTAAATAATGATAAAAGCCAGTGAGAAGAGCCCGAATACGGCCTTTTTTCTGTATTTTTGCATAAACAAAGCCGTTAATCGGCAGCTCAGGATACACAAGGGCGGGTTCTGAAACAGTCCCCTTGCTGGATTTTTAGGTTTTATCTGGGCATATTTCGCTTGGTTCTTGATAGGTGTCATAACAAGCCTTGGCACCCCAAAGAACGAACGAAGGATGGCAGAAAAGCAGAGATACAGTGGAGAGTGAGGCTGGATGTAGACTTGAAATGCAACGAAAACGTTTCAGAGCAAGCCCCAAATGTAGCGTGACGACGATATGCGGCTCTTCAAATCAGCGAGTATGAACAAAAAGATAGCCGCCCTCTTCGCCCTGTTACTCCTTCTGCCGTTTGCCGCAAATGCAGCAGGCAAGAAGTTCGTGTTGGTTATCGACCCCGGACATGGCGGCAAGGATGCTGGCGCATTGGGCGCTTTCTCGAAAGAAAAAGACATAAACCTGAGCGTGGCTATGGCCTTTGGAAAAAAGGTACAGCACAATTGTCCCGACGTAAAGGTAATTTATACGCGAACAACCGACGTGTTTATCGGCTTGAAAGAGCGGGCAGACATCGCCAATAAGAATAAGGCCGACCTGTTTATGTCGGTGCATACCAATGCTTTGCCTGGCGGAAAGCAGGCCTATGGAATGGAAACTTACACCCTGGGAATGCACCGCGCTGGTGCCAATCTGGACGTCGCTAAGCGCGAGAATGCTGTTATCTTGATAGAAAAAGACTATAAACAAAGCTATCAGGGCTTTAATCCCAACTCTTCAGAGAGCTATATCATGTTCGAGTTTATGCAAGATCGCAACATGGCCAACAGCGTAGACTTGGCTAAGATGGTGCAACGCGAAACCTGTTCGGCGGCCAATCGTCCCGACAAGGGCGTGCATCAGGCGGGGTTCCTCGTGCTCAGAGAAACGTCGATGCCCAGTTGTCTCATCGAATTGGGCTTTATCACCACGCCCGACGAAGAGCGGTTGCTCAACGATAAGGCCCGAGTGGAGAACATCGCCACGGGCATCTATCGGGCGTTTGTGAACTATAAAAACAAGTATTACAGTGGTGTTGTGGTGCCTTACAAGGCTGCGCCCGTGCCAACGCCTACCGTTCCCGACGTTGTTCCCGATGTGTACAAGTCTAACGAAGTGTCTGCAACGCAGACAAAGCCTGAGCCGCAAGCAACGAGAAGGGCTGCGCGAACGTTACCCGACCCACTAAGACGCGATAGCGAAGTTGGTAGATCTGTACCCCAACGGGCGCAGGCCGCCAACCAAGATGCAACAGAACGCCCAACGGTGTCGGCGGCCGAACCAAGGTCGAACGAAGAAACCAGGCTGCCAAGCGTTACATCGGGAGATGCCGAAGAAAAGATAATATCCTTCGGCGAAACGGCCATCGTGCCCATCTTTAAGGTGCAAATCATTGCCAGTCCCACGCGCATACGCCGCAACAGCCCGCAATTTAAGGGCCTGAAAGACGTGGGATACTTCAAAGAGAACGACATGGTGAAGTACACCTATGGCGCATCGGCCGACTATAACGAAATAAACCGACTGCGAAAGAGCATTGCCAAGAAGTTCCCCGATGCCTTCGTCATCGCCTTTAAAGACGGCGAGCGCATGGATGTGAACAAAGCCATACGCGAGTTCTCGGTTAACAGACAAAAAGGAAACAAATAATTAAATATGAAAATCTTTACGAGAGAGGTAAAAATCGCCCTTGTAGCCATTGCCGGAGTGGTGATATTGTTCTTCGGTATGAACTTTCTGAAAGGGTTAACCTTATTTTCCAACGATACAGGCTATAAGGTAATGTTCAAAGATATAACGGGCTTGTCTAACTCAACGCCCATCTATGCCAATGGATTTGCTGTGGGCGTGGTGACAGGCATCCAATATAACTACGACCAAAAGGGCGACATCGTTGTTACGATAGACCTCGACAAGAGCATGCGTGTGCCGCAAGGAAGTACAGCCGAGATAGAGAGCGACTTCATGGGAAACGTGAAACTGAACCTTATTCTTGCCCCTAATAGCGGTCAGTTTCTTAGTCCAGGCGACGTGATACAGGGCAACGTGAGCAAGGGAGCATTGGCGCAGGTGGCCGATATGGTGCCATCTATCGAGCGATTGCTGCCCAAACTCGACTCTATTTTGGTTAGTGTGAACACTATTTTGGCCAATCCCGCCATCAACCAGTCGCTAGACAACGTGCAAGGGCTAACAGCTAACCTGCGCACCACTTCGCAACAGCTCAATGGTTTGGTGGCAGGTCTTAACCGAAGTGTGCCCGCTATGGTGGGAAAGGCCAACAAGGTGCTGGACAATACCAACACGCTGACCACCAACCTGGCTGCCCTAGACCTCGACAGAACGATGCAACAGGTGAACCGGACCTTGGCCAACGTGGAGGAAATGTCACAAAAGCTTAACAGCAACGAAGGCTCGTTGGGCTTGCTGATGCGCGACCCAACCCTTTACAACAACCTCAATGCAACGCTGATGAGTGCCGACTCGCTGCTTGTTAACGTTCGCCAGCATCCCAAACGCTACGTGCACTTCTCGCTCTTCGGGCGTAAAAACAAGTAGGGCTTTGAGTTTTTAAGTTATAGCGTTACTGAGTTGGTAAGGCTTTGCCCCTCAAAACTCACCAACTTAACAACCATAAACACATCGCCGTCACCATTCTACAAAGCATAGAGTGGTGGAGGCTGTGTGTCTTAGGG
>CAUPVH010000056.1:0-7495 GCA_963514635.1 uncultured Prevotella sp.
ATCTTGGTTTTACTGCATAAAGATAATAAAAACCTCTCACTTTATAGAAATATTAAAAGTCAAGATGAATTCATTGTACCCATATTGGGCTTCTGCCTTTTGCCCAGCAAAAAGCAGACTGATGAGTAATAAAATAGATTTCATAGTTTTGTTATTTACATGGTTTCACAATTGCGTCAATGTAGATCTTGTCCTCTGTGAGGAAACCTTTTATGGGCATTGTCTTTATTACAATAAAGCATATAATCTTTCCTTCTTCGAAAGTTTCGTTGGGTAGATTGGATTTGTTAAAATAAACCCTAGTTAAAATACTAGGTTTTTTCCCATTAGGCAATAATACGGCATCAGTGGTTACATAACCATCCTCCATGACACCCACAACCTTTGCTTCATAACGCCCTGTCCATTCAGAGTTTTCTTCTTCTTCAGCGTTATGATGGCTACAACCCATTAATAATGCTAGCATCAGCACTGTGACGATGCCAACTAAACAGTGAAAATAGTGTTTCATCTTTTAGTAAGTTTACGTTAAACGTTTAAGTTAGGTCTATCTGCACCTTGGCATGTCTTATTGCCCTCCTTCCTTTTTGTGCCAAAGCGGTTTTTGTTTAATTACTTGTTCTGTTGCAAAAATATGAAAAATAACTTATTTTGCAATGAAAATAGGCCGAAAAATTTCGTAACCACTGATGTGTGTACAATTGGCTATGCAAGTTTGGAATAAGAAACAATCGCTATGTTAGCTGCGGCGTAGCGGTAGTTGGCGCAACGCCACTAATTATGTGCATGTGTTGTTTGTTATATTGAACTCATATATAATAAGCGAGATTGGATGGGTACTATACGCTTTATGCAAGAAAGGCTATACCCAAGATGGCACAATTTTGTGTGTTTAATGCGGCATCGTGTGTTTTGCTTGGTCGTAAATAACAGAATTGAGGATAAGCAAACGGCATGCTTGTTTGCCATTTGCTTATCCCCAATAGCCTTAAATGTAAAGCCATTTCAAGCTTATTTACCCACTTCTAGTTCTTGTTTTAAGAACTTGGGGGTAAATCCTGCCTTGCTTTTGGCCACCTCTTCGGGTGTTCCTGCCGAAAGGAGGAGGCCGCCGTTGCGCCCACCTTCGGGACCCATGTCGATGATATGGTCGGCAAGCTTAATCACATCGAGGTTGTGTTCGATGATTAGCACCGTGTTGCCGCGGTCTACCAGTTTCTGTAACACGTCCATTAGGATGCGAATATCCTCGAAGTGCAGTCCTGTTGTGGGTTCGTCGAGGATGTAGATGGTCTTTCCTGTGTCGCGTTTGCTCAGTTCGGTGGCCAGCTTTACACGCTGACTCTCGCCGCCCGACAGTGTTGTGGAGGGTTGCCCAAGCTTGATATAGCCCAAGCCCACATCCTGGATGGTCTTTATTTTCTGCAAGATGTTGGGTACATTCTCGAAAAATTCCACCGCTTGGTTGATGGTCATGTCCAGCACATCGGCAATGCTCTTGCCCTTATATCTCACTTCCAGCGTTTCGCGGTTATAGCGTTTGCCGTGGCAAACCTCGCAAGGCACCATCACATCGGGCAGCACATTCATCTCAATGGTTTTGTAACCGTTGCCCGAACAGGCCTCGCAACGGCCGCCCTTCACGTTAAACGAGAAACGACCAGGCTTATAACCCCTTATCATTGCCTCGGGAAGGTTTACGAAAAGGTTGCGGATGTCATTGAAAACGCCCGTGTAGGTTGCGGGATTAGAACGTGGCGTGCGCCCCAAGGGCGACTGGTCTACGTTCACTACCTTGTCAACGTTGTCAATTCCCTCCACATCATCGTATGGCATGGGTCTTTTCAGCGAGCGATAGAAGTGTTGCGAGAGTATGGGTTGCAGTGTTTCGTTGATGAGCGTCGACTTTCCAGAGCCGCTTACGCCCGTTACGACAATCAGTTTGCCCAAGGGTATCTCCACATCCACGTCTTTTAGGTTGTTGCCTTTGGCTCCGCGTATCCAAATGCTTTGGCCGTTGCCCGCTCGTCTGTGGGTGGGCACATCTATTTTCATTTGTCCGTTAAGGTAATTGGCGGTGATGGTGTTGCCTTTCAGCATGTTTTGGGGCGTGCCTTGGTACACCACTTCGCCCCCTTTACGGCCTGCCTTGGGTCCGATGTCTATGATGTAGTCGGCGGCCAGCATCATATCCTTGTCGTGTTCCACAACGATAACGGTGTTTCCAAGGTCGCGCAGTTCTTTAAGCGAGGCAATCAGCCGCTCGTTATCGCGCTGATGCAGGCCAATGCTTGGCTCGTCGAGGATGTAAAGCACGTTAACCAACTGCGAACCAATCTGTGTGGCGAGCCTGATGCGTTGGCTTTCGCCACCCGAAAGCGACACCGACTGGCGGTTAAGCGTTAGATAGTCGAGCCCCACTTCGAGCAGAAAGCTCACGCGCGTTCGTATTTCCTTCACAATTTCGGCCGCAATCTTGCGGCCTTTGGTGTCAAGATGCTCTTCAACATTGTCTAACCACGTCTTCAAGTCGCTGATATCCATGCTGGCTAGCTCGGCAATGTTCTTGTCCCACACGCGATACGCCAGCGATTCGCGTTTAAGTTTCTGCCCTTTGCAGTCGGGACACTGACATGTAGCCAAGAATTGGTCGGCCCATTTCTGACTACTGGCCGAGTCATCGTTGTCCATCACGCTTTTAAGATACTTTATCAGGCCGTCGTAAGTGCTGAAAAAGTCGCTCGAAGTGTGCACTAGTTCCTTCGCAATCTTCACTCTTTCCATCGAACCATACAGTATCTCGTCGAGCGCATCGGCAGGAACATCCTTGATGGCAGTCTTTAATTCGCAGTCGTACTTTTTGAGAATGGCATCTATCTGCCAAAAAATCATTTGGTTTTTGTATTTTCCCAGCGGTGCGATAGCGCCTTCGTAGATGCTTTTATTGGTGTCGGGGATTACCTTTTTGAGGTCAATCTCATTGACATAGCCCAGTCCCTTGCACTTAGGGCATGCGCCTTCGGGCGAATTGAACGAGAAGTTGTTGGGTGCTGGTTCGGGGTAGGATATGCCCGTAACGGGGTCCATCAGCCGTTTAGAATAGCTTTTCAGTTCGTTGTTGTCCTTATCTAGAATCATAATAACGCCGTCGCCTTGTTTCATGGCCACCTCAATGGTCTTTTTTAGGCGTTCGTCGTCCTTGCCTTGCACCTTCAACTTGTCTATCACCACTTCTATATTGTGGTTTTTGTAGCGGTCTACCTTCATGCCGCGGGTTATCTCCATTACCTCGCCATCAACGCGTATGTACAGGTAACCCTTGCGTCGCATACTCTCGAACAGTTCTCGATAGTGGCCTTTTCGTTGGTGAACCAATGGTGCAAGAATGTAGATGCGCTTGCTGGCATAGCGTTCCAAAATCATTTGTATCACCTTCTCTTCGGTGTATTTCACCATCTTTTCGCCTGTGGCATAGCTATACGCAGTGCCAGCACGTGCATAAAGCAGTCGCAGATAGTCGTAAATCTCGGTTGTTGTGCCTACGGTAGAGCGTGGGTTTTTGTTGGTTGTTTTCTGTTCGATGCTGATAACGGGGCTTAGGCCTGTTATCTTGTCCACGTCGGGGCGTTCCATTCCGCCCAAGAAATTGCGTGCGTAGGTGGAGAACGTCTCCATATAACGACGTTGACCTTCGGCAAAGATGGTGTCGAAGGCCAACGACGACTTGCCCGAACCCGACAGTCCGGTGATGACCGTGAGGCTATTGCGCGGTATTTCCACATCTACATTTTTGAGATTGTGCACCCGCGCGCCCCACACATTTATCTTTTCGTCTTGCATTTTTTGTTGTCCTGTTGTTATTAATGTTGGGCGGTGTGCCTTTCGTTTGTCGCCCTTAGCTAGCCCATGTCTTAGGGGCGCATTATTCTATGTAGCTTCTTAGCAGGTTAACATCTTTCTTGATGTTAAACACTTTGCCGTCGGCACCCTTGGCATTAACCTGTACAAAGTACACGCCCTCTTTCACATCTTGTCCGTTAAACTTGCCATCCCAACCGGCAGCAGGGTCTTTCCATTCGTATATTTTCTGCCCCCAGCGGTTGAATATGTAGGCCTTGAACTCCACAAGCGACTGATAACCGGGCTTAGCCCGATACACATCGTTCACGCCATCGCCGTTGGGTGTAAAGGCATTGGGCATTTCGAGCTTGCTTTCGGCAATGCTAACGCGTATGGGGTCGGCCGTTTTCCAGTACTCTTGCGTATATTCTACGGTGTCTGTGCCTTGCACAAAGGTGGCATAAAGCTCCACATAAGGGGTGCCGGCCACGGTGAACGTCACCTCGGTGTCCTTTTCAAAACGCGAGAGATATGGCGTTTGGCGTTTGGGGTCGGTGTAAAACCGCCACTCGTAGTGCGCATCCCAGCCGTCGGCGTTGGCAACGTTGGCCGCAAATCGCGCCCTAAGCGGTGCCGAGCCTTGGTAATCGCTGCTTTGTTCTTCGCCGTTTGGGGTGAAGAAAGTGGCCGCGGGGCTGATGGTTGGTGCGTCGTCGGCGAAGGCGAAGGTTGCCATAGCCGCGAAAAGCAGTGTGAATGTAGTACGTATGATGGTTTTCATCCTAATCGTTATTTATGTTTGGCGAGTTGTTGGCCTCCATTTCGTCGGCCACAATGTCTGTCAATATCCTTATATCTATGGCCGAACGTTCGTATTTCTCGGCCATAGCGTCTAGCAAATGCAATATTTCGTCTATCCCAGAGCGGGTTTCGTTGGGCTTTTCGCCTGTTTTTCTGAGGAAGTTTACAAACAATTCGATGGCCTTTTGCGTGTTGTTGGCAAACCAATGGGCGGCTGCCAAGTAGAGAATGTTTTTCGCATCCACCTCATTGTTGTTGTAAACAATGCCGTTCAGCAGGTCGATGGCGGTTTCGGCTCTGCCATCTTGCAGTTGGGTTAGGGCCAACTGGCGTTTTACTTCCATGTTGTCGGGGTGCTCATAGTTAAGCTTGAACAACAGTTCGGTGGCTTTCTCTGCCTTTCCTGCGTGGGCATAGCCCTTGGCCAGAAACAATTCTTGTTCGGTCGAGAGGTTCCCTTCGCCCTGTAAGCGTTCCAAAACCTTCTCTGCATGGGCGAAATCGTTGCTTTGAATACATGTTTCCACATAGCCATGAGCCACTTTGTCGTCTTCGGGCAAGCGGTTCATCAGCTCGGCGAAGTGCTTTTTAGCGTCGCCGTACTTACCTGTTTGCATGGCTGCCACGGCGCGGAAGTAGAGCCATTCGTTGCTGGTTAGGGTGGTATCTAGCTCGTATATCGAGGTAAATAGTTGCAGTAGCTGCCAAAGACTCCTTTTTAAAAGAAACTTACCAAAGGTAACGAACTGCGACGAAAGCCCCACTTGTGCCAACAATTGGTTGCCGAAAAACAGTCCGCGCATCACTATTCCACTGCCTCTGAAAGGGTTAACGAACTCTTCTTTCATGTTGTTCAGGCAGAAAAAGCGGTACAAGTCTTGCAGATACATGCGCCTAATGTAGGCCGGGTTGCTTTTGTCTACATCCATATTGCCCTGTATCTCGATGCCATTGGCGTTGATGGCGTTTTTCAGTTCGGCAGGAATTTGGTTGGCAATCATGGCCATTGCCAAGCTCAACGAATACTTATCCGAGTTGCAGAACGAGCTGTGCTCAAAGATATTTTGCTCTAAACGTGTTTCGTCTAGCCCTTCAAGCGGTTTCAGTTCTGGGTGTTCTGGGTAGTAAGGCACGAACCAATTGCTGGCGCGATTGAAAAATGGGAAACGTTTCATTTGCGAAAAGCCCCCGAAATACACGTCCACGCCCTTTTGTTGCATGTCCATCATGCGCGTATAGCTTTTCTCCAACTCTTCCATTGCCCGCTCTTCGGCATCAGGGTTGAGGATGTCTTGCAGCTTTTGTTCGTCCGTTTGAGTTCCCATAACGATATTTTGGCCGCGCATCATTGTGGGAAGAATGTCGCGATTAATTTCTTGCATGGCCTTTTCTGCGTTGATGCAATACACTATTTGGTATTGTAGTTCAAGCAATTCGCGCTGAACGGCTTGCGAACTAACGGTTTTGTGCAGCTGTTCGGCCAGGTTGGGATAAAGCGTTATCTCTACTTTTGGCAGCGTAAGTGCCCATCCCACCAAGGCACGTTGCTTTACTTGTGGGTCTGTGGCGTACTGATAGAGATAGAGTAGGGTGGCGAACTTACGTGCATCGAAAGCTAAGAGTAAGGCTAAGAGCAAGGCACCGACGAGCAATTGTGCATCCATGCTGTCGATAGTTGGCGACAGCAGCAGTTCTTGGTAGAACTTCTGTGTCTCTTCATTCCAATGCGTGTCGGTCATGAGGTGGTAGAACAGGGCCGTCGTCAGTTCGTGATGTTCTGCGTATATAGCCTTTTTCTTTTCGTTGTTGGTTGCCGATGGGTCGAGCGAAAGTAGTGCGGTGTCTTGCACGAAACTTTCCAATCGTTGCCTGATATCGTCTAGCGGCATGGCGGCCACGTTGAACGGCGAGTAATAGTTAAAGCCCGTCGTGTTTTGCTTTCTGCGCGTTATCATCACGTCGCAGTGCAGGTGGTACAGCCTTTTAAGCAGACTGTTGTACACTTCCTCGCGCTTGGGGTCGTCGAAACCGCGCTTAATGAAGTCTTTCATCAAGCGATAGTCTTCCTCGATGCTTTCCAAACGTTCGTAAAACTTCCTTAGTCCGGAGCTGTTAATGTCGTTACGCATCCTGTTGAGTGCCTCCCCTAGTTCTTTCGACAAGAGAATAAGTCCGGGGATGCTCTCTTTTTCGGGCGTAATATTCCATCTTATGTTGTTAATGTCGTCTTTAATCATTGCGTTGGAAAGTCTTTAATGGCGTTTCTGTCTTTCTCTCTCACGGCCGACATCTTGGCAAAGGCTGTTTTAGGCAGTGCCTTTACGGCAGCGTCGTTCAGTTGGAAGTGGGCTTTTAGCAAGTCGGCATAATGCTGTATGCCCCTGATGTTAAGCGAATCGCACGCCCTATCGTATGCCTTAACAAAGGCAGGCAGTGCTTGGCGCACCTTCTTTTGGTCTTTGGCGGCCATGCTAAACACGGCCACGCCTAGCCTAATGTCTTTCGCTTTGGTGTCGGCCAGCACGTTATTCTTTCCCATTCGGGCCACAGTAGCTTGCGGCTCGGGCATGAAAGCGGCGTCTATTTCGTAGCCAACGAGCATCTTCAAGCGGATAAACACATTGTTAACCTGTATGCGGAACACCTCGTTTTTGGGCTTGCTGCGGTCGATGAGGTCGGCAGTAAGAAAGTCGGTTGCCGAGAAACGGGTCATGCCCACCATCTTATCTCCTAGTTGTCGCACGTCTTTTAAGCGCGCATTGCGGTTACTTATCAGCTGCCAATGCAGGTTTGTTGCGCCCACTTCGTGCAAGTTGGCTCCTTTTTGGCGCAGGCGTTGAGCACGAACTAAATC
>CAUPVH010000057.1:0-7482 GCA_963514635.1 uncultured Prevotella sp.
TCTTTTTACTTCACTTCCACCCTAAACGTAGACGCTGGAAGGTCATCGCCATTCACCAAATTGGCTCTTGTGAAAGGTTGCCAGCCATAGCGAACGAAGGCGGGATGTGGCACTTGCGGGCAGGTAAGCCTTACTTCGCGGTCCTTGATGGTTGCCACGGCAGGATAGAACACCTCGTCGTAACCCGCCACTTCGAACGTGCGAATGGCCTTACCATCGGCCGTTTTCAGTCCATCGGCCCAATTAAAGCACACTTGCACCTCGCCGTTGGGCTGTTTGGTGGCACTTTTAATGCTGGGGCCGCAGGGTGTTAGTTGCTTAAAATCGTACTGATGATAAAGGGCGAGGTTTGCCAATCGCTTGCCAACAGGGTATTTCTTGCGCGGATGAACGTCGAGCGAATCGCCCACATCGCTGCTCACAGCCATGTAAACATGTGGCAAGGTGTTGGCCATCAGTCGCTGACTGTTGCGGAACCACGGCCAAGAAGGGCGGTTGATGCTAGACAATTGCACCATGTAAACGGGCAATTGTGGTTCGTTCCAGTTGGCTCGCCACGAACTTAACAGCAGTGGGAACAGCCGTTCGTGTATCTCCATGTTCTCGGCATTCGACTCGCCTTGATACCAAATAACACCATTGATGGGGAATTTGGCAAGCGGACGGATGGCCGCATCGTAAAGATAGGTGGGCTGATAGGGGTGCATCTGCAACTTATCCGTAGTGCGCGCAATGTTCTTTCGCATGCGCTGCACCACCCACGGCATAACCATTACGTTGTCTTTAAAGCGGTCGTTCAGCAGTTCGGGATAGTTGTCTTCAAGCGTTTGGCGGTCTATCCACGCCTCGGTAGGACTTCCACCCACAGCGTTGACAATGATACCGACGGGCACCCCCAGACAGCTGCGCAATACCTTAGCAAAATAATAGGCCACGGCCGACACCTCACCCATGTTTTTAGACGTGGCTTGCTGCCAGCCGTTACAGCGCATATACTGCAAGCTGTTGGTAGAATCGAGTGCCGATTGCGACCATTCCGTGTTGTCGGTATCCCATCTTGGCAAGAAGTTTAGCACGCGCAAGTTGGGGTCGTCGACTATTGTCAGCGCCTCTTTACCAAGTTCGTCGTTGGCTAAGGGGAACGCCATATTGCTCTGTCCGGAGCAAAGCCACACCTCGCCCGCAACGATATTCTTAAAGCGGAGCGTTCGTTGCTGGCTCGTTACGGTGAGGGTATAGGGTTTTCCCATGCGGGGCACAGCAAAAACAATACGCCACGTGCCATCGTTTTGTGCCACGGTGCTACTTTTTTCGTTGTTAAACGTAGCCACAACACGTTGCCCTGCGTTGGCCGTTCCATAGACTTCGAAGTTGCGGTTGCGACTAACCACCATGTTATCAGAAAACACAAGGGGCATTTGCAGTCCGCCATAGTCGCCCGTTAACGCCTCGTACACCACGCGTGCAAGCACTTCTGCCCCTGCTTTGTTGGGGTGCAGCCCGTCGGGAAACATCTGTGGGAAGGGCAACAGCGGCTTATAGAAGTCGATAAGGCATGCACCTGTGGCCTTTGCCACCCGTTCGATGGCGGCTTGTATCAGCTTATGCCAATCGCGCGTGCCTGCCAAAAAGCGGTGATGGCGATGCGATATGGGGCTCATCTTGGCGATGTAGAAGGCGGCCTTGGCGTTAGCGGCCTTGAACGAACGGATGAGTGCGATGTAATCTTTGGTAAAATCGTCGCGGAAGAACGGCCAGTTGCGCGGGTCGGTATCGTTTATTCCGAGGTGTATCACCACGATGTCGGGCTTAAAGGCCAAGGCGTTCTTGTACGTCTCTTGCTCGATGTAGGGGCGATGACCGCGCGAAAGTAGCGTTGCGCCTGAGTGTCCGAAGTTGCGCACGTCGTAAGCTTTGCCCAACTTCTGTTGTAATTGGGCGGGATAAGAATCGGTTGCGGGGTTGGGAAGACCGTAACCATAAGTGATGCTGTTGCCTACGCAGGCCACGCGAATGGGTTCGGCGGCGAAAGTTGCTAAGGCAAGGGCGAATAATAAAAGGGTGACGAGGGGTCTTCGCATCGTTTATGGGTAAGAGGGGAAAAGAAAAGGGAGTGAGGTGAACTCACTCCCAACCCCTCTCCAAGGAGGAGAGGGGAGTGAATAGCATTATGTGCATGTGGAGTTTAGCGGCAAGTTGGGGTTGACAAGATGACAAGGTGACAAGATAGTTAGCCACAAAAGGTGAAAGGGTGAAAAGGTGAAAAGGTGAAAAAATGGCTAACGCCACCACACTTCTAACTTAACTCCTTAACTCCTTTAACTCCTCAAAACTTACTACTTACTACTCTACTCCATTACTACTTACTCCTTAAAACTTATCATACTCCAAGTGGAAGTTAACGACAGCCTCGATACCCTTACGGAACATACTTAGCGGCATGTTCTCGTTGGGCGAGTGGATGGCGTTAGACTCTAAGCCGAAGCCCATGAGGATGGTTTTAACACCCAGAATTTGCTCGAAAGTAGAGATGATTGGAATACTTCCACCCAAACGAGCAGCCAAAGGACGCTTGCCAAACACCATTTCTACACCACGCTCGGCAGCCTTGTAGGCAGGCATGTCAATGGGGCATACATAGCCCTGACCACCATGTAGGAACTTGATGTCTACCTTAACCGACTTGGGTGCAACACGTTTGAAGTAGTCGCTTACCAGTTGGCCAATCTCCTTATAGTCTTGATGCGGTACCAATCGGCACGAAAGCTTGGCGTAGGCCTTAGAAGCGATAACCGTTTTAGCACCATCGCCCGTGTATCCACCCCAAATACCGCACACATCGAACGAAGGACGGAAACCCGTACGTTCGAGCGTTGAGTAGCCTTTCTCGCCAAACAGTTCGTCCACTTCGATGGATTTCTTATAGCCTTCGAGGTCTAGCGGTATGCTTGCAAGCATCTTTCTTTCGTCGTCGCTGGCCTCTTCCACCTTGTCGTAGAAACCGGGGAAGAGTATTCGGCCGTCTTCGTTGGTTGCATCGGCGATGAGTTTGCACAACACGTTGATGGGGTTGGCGATGGCTCCACCATAATGTCCAGAGTGAACATCGCGGTTTGGACCCGTCACTTCAATCTGCCAGTAGGCAATACCGCGAAGTCCGGTGGTAAGTGTAGGTATGTCTTCGCCAATCATACTGGTGTCCGAAACCAGTATCACGTCGCATTTCAGCAGTTCCTTATGCTTCTCGATGAAGGCACCAAGACTGGGCGAGCCCACTTCTTCTTCGCCTTCGAGGATGAACTTGATATTATGTTTCAGCAGGTTGTTCTTCACAACATACTCGAATGCCTTAGCTTGGATGAACGATTGTCCTTTGTCGTCGTCGGCTCCACGCGCCCAAATGCGTCCGTCGCGCACCTCAGCCTCGAATGGTTCGCTTTTCCAAAGCTCGAAAGGTTCTGCGGGCATAACGTCGTAGTGGCCGTAGATAAGCACCGTTTTTGCATTGGGGTCTACCATCTTTTCGCCGTAAACCATCGGGTTCCCGTCGGAAGGCATCACCTCGGCACGGTCTACTCCGGCCATCAACAGCAGCTCTTTCCACCTTTCGGCGCAACGTTGCATATCGGGTTTGTGCGTTTGTTGCGCGCTAACACTGGGTATGCGGATAAGGCTGAAAAGCTCATCGAGCATACGTTCTTCGTTCTCTTGAATATACTTCTTAATCATCTTATTAGTTATTTAGGGATAATTTTGCCTAGGTTGCGGTTCGTAGTGCAAGCAGTGGTTCGGCAGGTGAGGGGAACATAGTGACTTGTCGCAGCTGTATCGCAGTTTTTAAGCCTTGCATCGCCTTCTCGCCATGCTTTTGTTTCGAACGCGGGGTGTGGATTTTTGGTGGTTACTCCTCTTCGTTTTCCGATGGCCTTTCCAGCCATTCTTGGCGAAACAAGTGTTGTTTTCGTGCTAGTTTGCTCTTGCTTACGATGGTTTGATTGCATCATTTGCGCGCAACAGGAAAAGGAATGGAGCGAAACAACGGACTTTTCGGCTTGCAAAAAGCAAGATTTCAGCCCTGCCTCAGACCCACATAGCCCCAAAGATACACCTTTTCTTTGTGTTTTGGGCTATTTATATATTTATTAACAAAGGACGTGAGCATTGGCTCATTCCTCTGAAAACATCGAAAACAGCAAAAGATTGGCTATCTCAAAAGGTCTGCCTTCAAACTCGTAGAACCTAAATTCTAGGCCTACTACTGTTTATAGTTGAGCGGGCTCGTCTTCTTGTTCTGTGGGTAGTGGCTTTGAAACAACTGAACGAACGTTCCATACCGCCCATACTATACCCAAGAAAGCCGAGCCGCCTGTTGCGATGAGCATGGTTAAATTGTCGACGCCTCCTTCAGAAAAGAGGAACCATGTGCTCCCTAAACAAACTATCACTGCAATGATGGCGCAGACAATTGACGCCTGGAACTTCTTTGTTCGTACAACTGGGGCAACTCCAACCATCGCCACAACGAATACGCAGTACTTCATGGCCATGAATAGGCTGTTAATGACAATGGCTACACCGCCATTAGAGTCGAAGTTTGAAAGCAACTTGTTGAACACGAACCCGTAGGCAAGTTGCACAAGAAGGATTGCGAGAAATCCTATCGGCAGCATTAAGATCCATCTAAGGGCGGGGTGTAGGTTGCTTACTAATCGTAATTCGTAGCTGTCGTCAATCTCCAACTTACTCTTCTTTTTCTTTTTAGTATCCATTTTCGGTCTTTTGTTATTTGTTAAACGTTATAATTTCGTAGTTTAATCGGTCTCTCTACTTTCTCGATAACGACCAACTCTCCATTTGTTTTGCAAATGTCGGCAGCCATTGGTAAAGCCATCGAGAGCGTGAAACCATGCCACCCATGCGCAACATACTTGCAAAGATAGCACATATATATTGATTATGAACTGAAAAACAGGGATAATTTTATTACCAAACTCGTGCTTCGGAGCCTGTTCTCGTTAGCGTTATAATCAAAAATAATTAGTTTTGAAATGAATTATCTTATGGGCGAGTTTGCCCATATCGGGCGCAAGCATCAATACAAGCACCTTGCACAGACACTACAAAGCATCTTGTACTGGCACTACAAGCACCTTGTACAGACGCTACAAGCGCCTTGTACTGGCACTACAAACGTCTTGTACTGACACTACAAAGTATCTTGTACTGACGCTACAACGTGCTTGTAGTGTCTGAACAAAAAACTTTTCGATGCACAGCAAATGCCGTTGTGCTGATACGCTGATGGCAAAGTGGGTTATGCAAGCAATTTTCTAAAATCAATTCTTTCTAGCTATAAAAGCAATATTCGAGGGTTCGTTGTGGCTTATTTACACCTAGAACGAACTATAATGCGGCACCTACCAATCGTTTTTACAACGCCATCCAATGCGCTGGAAAGATGTCTGGCACGTTCCATGTGGGCTCGGCGAACCATTGTTTGGGGTAAATGGCGATGGCCGACGAACCTTTTGAAAGGTAAGCACCCCAAAAGCTGAACGTGGAATTGGCGATGATGTGCCCCTTGCAGAGCGACATGAGGTAGAGATCGGCGTGGTCTGGTTGCGCCTGAGCATGCTCCACGAACACGCAATTGGGCAAGTTGAGGTTCTCTTTGGCCCACTCCATGTCGTCGGAGAAGACGAAGAAACGCGCTTCGGGATGGCGTTCGCGCACGGTAACGGCAGCCGAAAGGTAATAATGAACCGAACAAACGCCGAAATTAGACTTGTTCTCCGGCAGCAGATAGTCGCCACGGCGCACATGAACGCTTACGGCAAAGGGTGCAGCCTGTATCTCGTCGGCATAGTCGAGCTGCTCGAACGGACGGAAAGTCAGTATCTCGGCGGCGTTGGTTATGTGCTGTTTGTGCTGCGAATAGTCGTCAATGAGCACGGCTCGTGGGTCTTCTTCGCGGTAAAGCCGCTTGAAAAGATGTAGCCTGCGCAACGTTTTAAGCATCAAAACCAGCAGTTCTACGCGCCACGGCTCGTTGGGCAAGGTAATTTGGAAGGCCTTGTCGAGCCAAACGCCACCATGTTGCTTGGTTCGGCGGCGGTCGTAATGCAGGTAAACGTCATGGTTGTTGTGCTGCTTTAGCAAACCATGATAGCGACAATACTCGAAAAGTTGGTTGCCCAACCCACCTTTAATACATACAATTTTCATCGTTAGCGGCAGATTTTTTAGTTTCCTCGCTCGGCCCAGTCGCCCCTATCGAGGTTTCTGTAACTGATGGCCTCGGCCAGATGTTGCGACTTAACGGTTTCGCTTTGTTCGAGATCGGCAATGGTTCGCGCCACTTTTAAGATGCGGTTGTAGGCTCGCGCCGACAGACTTAGGCGTTCCATCGCCGTACGTAGCAGCTCAATGCCCTCCGCATCGGGTTCGGCAAACAGGTGAATCATGCGCTCGCTCATCTGCGCGTTGCTGTAAACGCCCTTTACTTCCTTAAATCGCTGCTCTTGCATGTGGCGTGCACGGATAACACGTTCGCGTATTACGGAGCTCGACTCGCCTTGGGCGGCCTGCGAAATGTCCTTAAACGGAACGGGCGTTATTTCTACTTGAATGTCGATTCGGTCGAGTAGCGGACCGCTTATCTTGTTCATGTAGCGTTGTATCTGGCCCGGCATGCACACGCAATGGTGTGTTGGGTCGCCATAATAGCCGCACGGACAAGGGTTCATCGAGGCAACGAACATGAAAGAGCAGGGATATTCGATGGTGTATTTGGCGCGCGAGATGGTTATCTTGCGGTCTTCTAGTGGCTGTCGCAGTACTTCGAGAGTGGTTTTGTTGAACTCGGGCAGCTCATCCGCAAACAAAACGCCATTGTGTGCCAAAGAAATTTCGCCTGGTTGGGGCGTTGCGCCACCGCCAACAAGGGCTACTTCTGAGATGGTATGGTGCGGCGCACGGAACGGACGCTGCGAAATGAGCGACATTCCCTTGCCCAACTTGCCTGCAATGCTGTGTATCTGCGTGGTTTCTAGGCTCTCGCCCAACGACAGCGGCGGCAAGATAGAGGGCAGACGCTTAGCCATCATCGACTTACCTGAACCTGGCGGCCCCACCATAATCAGGTTGTGCGAACCTGCCGCGGCCACTTCCATAGCGCGTTTAACGTTCTCTTGACCGCGAACATCAGCAAAATCGAGATCGAAACGATATTGTTGTTCGTAAAATTCCTTGCGTGTGTCGATGACGGTAGGCTCGAATTGCGCTTTCCCCGAAAGGAAATTCACCACATCGACGATGTTTTCCATGCCATAAACATCGAGGTTGTTCACCACGGCTGCCTCGCGAACGTTGGCTTTTGGAACTAAAAGTCCCTTAAACTTCTCGGCTCTGGCCCTAATGGCAATGGGCAATGCGCCTTTGATGGGCTGCAAAGTGCCGTCCAAACTCAGTTCGCCCACCATC
>CAUPVH010000058.1:0-7431 GCA_963514635.1 uncultured Prevotella sp.
TGAGTCCTGAGTTTATAAGTTTATGGGTTCTTGAGTTTTGTGCGTTGATGAGTTGATGTCTTTTGGGGTTTGTAAGTTGATGGGCTTGTGAGTTTCTGCGTTTTAGTGTTTTTGAATAGATGAGCTGGTAAGTTGATGAGTTGATGTACTTCGGGAGTTGTTGGCTTTCGTGAGTTTATAAGCCAGTGATTTTATTTGTACTGCACTCCGCATACGAGCATAGTGTTTATCTTGTGTTGGCATTACAAAGGTAACAAACTCCTCTCAATTGATAGAAATGTTAAAAGGCAAGGCTACTTCGTTTTGAGTAATTCTGTTAACCAGCCCTTTTAGGTGCATTGATGGCATAAACCCCTCTTGTGAAGTATGGCGTAAACTAACGATTTGTCGTTAATGCTAATGAAAAAACAGCTGCCCGTGTTGTACAAATACCTATTGTTAGGTATTGCATGTAAATATGCGTTTTTATAATTTTGTAGCGATTTTTTAATGTATAACGACATTAAGTATAATGGGCACCTCCACGTTGAAGATGATGATACGCATTCAGGCGCGTGTGCATGAAAATAAAGTAAGAGGTAAAAGATGTTCCTTCTTTATAAAATAGCAAAGGCAGCATGGTCAGTACGTATGCAGCTCAGTATTGTACGCTTGTTGTGTGTGGCATGCTTGCTCGCGTTAAGCGCCACTTTAACCGCGCAAAATGTGGTGGTTTATGGTACGATAACCGGCGGCCGAAGTAACGAGCCACTTATGGGCGCGTACATAGAGGCATTGGGTACAAAGGCTAATGCCGTGAGTAGCGCGAGTGGCGGTTATCAAATCGTTGTTGAGAACAATGCCAATATCCGTTTACGAACCACGTATGTGGGGTGTGGAGAATTGATGAAACAAGTGAAAACCTATGGGAAAGACAGCATCAAGCTCGACTTGGTGTTGATGCCAGACGAACACACGCTACGCGATGTGACTGTTACGGCACGTAGCGAAGCCCGGAAGATACGCGAGGGTGCTATGCCTGTGTCGGTTATTTCGCAACGCCAGCTACAAGGAACGGCAACCAACATCAACGATGTGTTGGCGCGTACCGTGGGCGTAACCGTACGAAACACGGGTGGAATGGGTAGCGCATCGCGCATATCGGTAAGAGGATTGGAAGGTAAGCGCATGGGACTTTTCGTAGACGAGACGCCTTTGGCGCAGATAGGAAACTTCGTTGCCCTGAACGATATTCCCACAAGCATGATCGAGCGCATTGAGGTTTATAAAGGCATCGTGCCCTATAAGTTTGGCGGTTCGGCCTTGGGCGGTGCTGTTAACGTGGTTACTAAGGAATATCCGCCTGTGTATCTTGATGTGGCATACGAGATTAGCTCATTCAACACGCACCAACTTTCTACCGTCCTAAAACGCACCAATGCCCGAATGGGGTTGCAATTTGGTGTGGGTGGCGTGCTCACACATTCGGATAACGACTATACCATGCGTTTGGAGAACCTCGGCGGACGTGTGGTAAAACGCGACCACGACAAGTTTGATAAGGCCATGGGGGGCTTTTCGTTTAAAGCAACTAAGTGGTGGTTCGATGAAATGAAGGCCGAAATGATTTTTACACGCACCAAGCAGCAGATACAAGGCATAGACCTGCCGGTGAAAGAGGCCTATAACGAGTCGAAAAGCTTGGTGAGCGCTTTGAAGTTGAAACGCGAAAACTTCTTCGTTGATGGCTTAGACTTCGACCTCGACGCTGGATATGTGTGGGGATGGTATGGCATGCACGATACGGCCAAACACCGATACGATTGGGACGGCAACCAATTGCCCCCCGTTTCGGGCTTTGGAGGGGAGCAGGGAAACCATCCCACCGATGGGAAAAATCGTTCGCAAGACTTTATTGCCAAATTAAACATGGGCTATACGCTTAACGAGCACCATGCGCTGAACCTCAACGTGTACGAAAACTATACGCGGCTGAACCCCAAAGACACGCTGATGGACCGCGCCTTGAACTATCATGCCAACTTTCCCAGTAACATGAATAACCTCACTATCGGCTTTTCGCACGACCTGACGCTCTTCGGCGGCCGCTTCCAAAATGCACTCACCCTTAAAGCTTTCTTCTATTCGTCGCATTCTAGGGCCATAGAGGTGTTTGGTGTAAGCGATCCCGAACCTGTTTCTGTGGCCAGAAGTTATGCCGGATTTAGCGATGCCATGCGTTATAAGTTTACGCCCTACCTGATGCTTAAGGCTTCGTTCAATTCGGAAGTACGCATACCCACTAGCGAAGAGCTGATAGGTAATGGATATTCGATATTGCCGTCGCCTACACTTAAGCCCGAACGAACCACAGGTACAAACCTTGGATTGCTTTATAGGCGGCAAAGTGATGCAGGACAAGTTGTGGAATGCGAGCTGAACGGCTTTTACAATGTGTTGCACGATATGGTGCGCTTTACGCCCGACATCATTCCCACAATGGCCCGTTACCGCAACTTCGGCAACGTGCAAACGGTGGGTGTGGAGCTAGACTGTAAGGCCGATGTGCTGCCTTGGGCTTACCTTTATGCCAATGGAACGTGGCAAGACCTTCGTGACACGCGCCGTATGATGCCAGGCACGCAGGTAGAAAACCCCACATATAACAAACGCATACCCAATGTGCCGTATCTGATGGGCAACTTTGGAGCGGAGTTGCACAAGGAAAACCTCTTTGGTGGGAAGGGACAAAACACGCGATTGCTCTTCGACGCATCGTATGTGCATCAGTATTTCTACGATTTTGAGATGAGCATATACCAAGATCGCAAAATTCCTACATCGTTCACTATGGATGCAGGCTTGGAACACAGCTTCGGTAACGGCAGATGGACTTTGACTTTCAAGTTAAAGAACATCACGGATAGGTGGGTGGTGAGCGAACTTAACCGCCCGCTGCCTGGTAGAACGTTGGCCTTTAAGGTGCGGTATGTGTTGAAATAATATGTAAGGAACTTAACTAACGTATTAAATACAATGTTATAACCATTAAAAGCATTAGAATATGAAAATGAAACAATTATGTATGGCCATCATCGCAATGGCCGCAATGGCCGCTTGCGGCGACGACAACAAAGAACAACCAACGCCGCAACCAAGCGAAGGAGGTAAGTTTGAAGGTGTGCTCTTTGCAACGTCGGTAACAAACGCCGATGGCAATTCGGGGGCAGCATACTTGCAAGGAATACCAAAGCTTACTGCCAATACCATAGACAACTCGAAGGGACGTCCAACTGGCTTTGGAACAACGCCCATCGTTGCACCCAGTGGAAACGTTTACTCGCTACCCGACTATATGGGGAACAGCCGTTCGGCAATAGTTCGCTATGTGCCCAATGCAAACGGCGAACTAGTGGAGAAAGGGAAACTGGAACTCACTGCTGGCGCACAAGCTTGTAACGTGGTAGAAGTGAACGCAGAGAAGGCATACGCTAGCTGTCAAGGCACGGGAAAGATTGTGGTGTTCAACCCGACGACGATGAAGCAGGTTAAGGAAATAGACCTTAACGCCTATGCACAGGCGGGGATGAATGTTGCTCCCTCGGCCATGATTGTGCGCGATGCAGACTTGTTTGTAGGTCTCTCTCAGCGCGATGCAAATTGGATGCCCACAAAGGCGAGTGCCGAACTTGTTGTTATTGACACCAAGACCGATGCAGTGAAGAAGCACATTGTGAATACTACACTGGGGCTAAGCATGGCTACAAGGCCTATCGACCCGCAATCAATCTTCATGGACGAGAACAAAGATATCTATATCAACTGTATTGGAAGCTTTGGAATGAACCCAGAGTTCCCCGGAGGTATCATTAGAATAAAGAATGGAACGATGGAAATAGACCCCGACTATTCGTTTAAGTTCAGCGAAGTGAAGGTTTCAGGACTGGCAGGTGACTATGGAAAGTTCTTAGGAACCGTTTGCTACATGGCTGGGGGTAAGCTTTACGCGTACATTAACGCACCCCAATTAGACCCTGATACGAAAAATCCGTATCTAACAATTGCTTATTGCCCCGTAGAAGTAGACCTCTACAATAAGACGATAACAAAGATAGAGGGCTTGGGATACTCTAATCCCCACGCTTGTGCTGTGGCTAAATACGGAAACAAGGTGGTTTATGGACTGTTGAATAAAACGGAACATGGGTTCTTCAGCTATGACCCTGCTACCAAGAAAGTGGAAGGGCCAATACTTAAAGTAACAGGTAACCCCTTGTTCTTTTATAGTTATGGTGCTAAGTAAGCGCACATGCTGTGGAATAGGTTAGGAATTCTGCGCATACAATAAGAACATAACATGATTAAGCGAAACTGCTGGGCGATTGAGAAGTTGATGGCACGGTGGTTTCGCTTATCCTTTTTAATATATTTTTCTCTGCTACTAGGTAACTTTCATCGCGCGCGTGTATTATATTAAAGGTGTGGACAGCCTTATCTGTGGATGGAAATGAAGGGAAAACATATTGGTTAACCCCAACAGGTAAAGCATGTAACGAAAGCCCAAAAACACAAAGAGGCAGGCAATAGTAAAGCACTTTCGCTCTTTTTTGCCTGCCCCTTACGTTTGTTTTTGCCTTACCAATTATCTGTTCTGAATGGGATGAGGGGTAGTGCGGCTTGGTTTTTGACGTTGCCTAGCAAGAAATTGCGGTAGCAATAGCGTACGGCTACGGGCTTGGGAACGGCCTTTGAGGTGAGGCGGAACTTGTTGTGGCGAACGTAAGTGGCGTGGGCTGGATGGAAAATGCGGTCGGCACCGGCCACTTCAAAGCCTTCGTAGGTGGATTGGGGTATAATGCCGGTGTAGGTATCTTTGAGATGAACCACACAAGTGTCGCCCTTTATCTCCAACTTCTCGAATGCAGGCTGCTTGTACATCACGTTCTCGTAGCCATAGTAACGTGCTAGTGCCGTTAGCGCAAGCCGTTCGCCGATGGGGCGTTTTTGCGTTGGATGTATCTGCCGCACCTCGTAAGGATATACCAAGTCGTTGGTGCTTATCATGGCGCAATGAGGAATTTCGAGGCTGGCTTTGTATTGTTGTTCGCGTATGAAGGCCGCGCTGGTTCCCATTTCGCCCTCGTAACGATGGGGCGCAATCTCCACGATAAGCATCAGCATGTTGTCCGAAAAGTGCTTGCGCCATTGCTGTGCAAGTAGTTTTAGGCGTTCGCCATAGGTGTTGGGGTTGTGGTCTACGTTGGCACAACCTTGATAATACAGCACGCCACGCACGCCATAGTTGATGATGGGGTGGAAAGTGCCGTTGCCCCAGAGCAGCGGGCGCAACCATTCGTAGGCATATTTGCGCGCAAGCTGTACCGAGTCGGTGGGCTCGTCGGTGTATTTGCGCAGGTTTTCGGCGTTTAACCAACTCTCAACCATCGTTCCGCCCTTGTTGGCTAGCACCAATCCTACGGGTATTTGCAGGGCTTGTGCCAATCGCTGGGCGAAAAAGAAACCCACGGCCGAACAGTCGCTCACCGTCTTGGGGCTCATATCCACCCATTGGCAGGGCGTATCTTCGAGCGGAACGCTACTCATTCGCGGTGGAATGCTGACGTAACGCACGCCTCGCATGTTGGCCGATGCCCATACAGCATCTTGATAACCCTCAACGGGACATTCGTTAAAGCCGCGAACGGGCATCTCTATATTGCTCTGTCCGGCGCAAACCCACACCTCGCCAGCTAGCATGTTGTTGATGGTTGTTGGCTGTCCGTCGCTGAATGTGATGCTTAAAGGATGGAAACTAGCTTTGGGTGTGCGTAGCACAACGCGCCATCGTCCTTGCGAATCGCTTTTCACCGTCACCCTTTTTTCTTGCCATGTGGGTGCGATGGTTACGTTGGTGTTGGGCGTAGTCCATCCCCAGAAGCATACGTCTGCCTGTTGTTGCACCACCATCCCATCCGAAAGGATGTGCGGGAGCCTGATTTTTGCCTGCAAAGGCATGGTTGCCAGGCACGCAACCATAGCCCCAAGTAGGCGTAAACGTAGTGAAAAAAACATTTTTTTCATCGAGTTATCACATTAGGATTAGACATAGCCGACTTCCACCAAGCGTCGGTGGCATGTACAACGCCACCGCCGGGGTACCACGGCATAAAGAAACTCCACTTGGCATCGGCACTCCATTGCGCAGATATGTCGGCAACGGTGCCGCATTCGGTAAGGGCAATCATCTTCGTGGGGTAGCGATAGGCCAGCTCGTTAAAGCGTTGGGCGGCGGTTTGGGCAGTTACGGGTGTGCCGTTTTGTCCGTACATGTCGGTGCCGATGATGTCAACGTATTCGTCGCCAGGGTACCAATCGGGGTCGTCCTTTTCGGAAGTCCACACCCAGATGAGGTTGTTTACGCCGCGTTGCTTGAAGAAATCGAACATGATGTGCCACAGCTTGCGATAGTTTTCGGCCGTTCCGTTGCCCCACCAGAACCATTTTCCTGCCGCTTCGTGTAGCGGTCGCCACAGCACGGGGATGCCTGCACGCTGCAACTGTTGCAGGTAAGGCACTATTTTTTCTAGGTCGGACTTCATAAACCGATTAGCCCACGTGCCTTCGGTAACGGCATCGTTGAGGGTAAACTCGTTCTTGGCGGCGTAGAAATCGTACTTCACCGTGCCTGCAGCCTCAACGGTAACGCCCGTAACGGTGTAGTCGTGGCCGCCAATTATCAGTCCGTTGGCGCGCATTTCGGTAAGCGTGGTTTGGTCGAGCGTCATTGTATAGCTGTCGCCACTGATGTTGAAGTAGTCCCAGTTCTTTCCGTTCTCGTCTACAAAGCCAGCCCATTTGCTGTTCTTAATCGAGCCTTGGGCGTTGGCTTTCGCGTTGGCGATTTTCACAACGAGCTTACTTCCAACCGAGGCTTTGGCCAAAATGTCTTTCGTTGCTTGCGTAGTGAGTTGTATGTGGCCGCTCCAGTCGGACGGCATGTCCTTATTTGGACCGCCATAAAGCACAACGGGCACCGTGGAGGCGTAGGGATTGGACGTGGGAACATTCCAATGCCAGCCTATTGTGACCATTCCGCCAGCGTCGTGCCAGGTCTTTAAGGGCGCGATGTTGGCATAATCAATCCATCCGCCGGGGGTGGTAGACTGCAAATGGATGTAGTCGTAGCCGTTGATGGCCGGATATTTGCCCGTCAGCGCGTGCACTTGGTTGGATATTTTGGTGTTCCAAGCCACGTCGGCCATGGCTCCCGAAAATGTTTTCTGCCCATAATTGGCCACCAACTTTTGGTACAATGCCTTTGTTTCTGCCGTTGCGTTGGCGTTGACAAGCGCAGTTGTGATTTGTTGCGACTGCGCTTTGAGGGTGGCTTTTACCTCTGGGGCGGGCATGTTGTTAGGACCGCAGACCACGCCTTCGGGGATAAGCAACTCG
>CAUPVH010000059.1:0-7413 GCA_963514635.1 uncultured Prevotella sp.
AACTTAGGTCGAGGCGCATGTTTAAATCGTGGTTGGGGTTGCCCTGCGAACTGCTGCTTGT
Source organism: uncultured Prevotella sp. (assembly GCA_963514635.1). Lineage (GTDB taxonomy): Bacteria > Bacteroidota > Bacteroidia > Bacteroidales > Bacteroidaceae > Prevotella. Next base: position 62 of record CAUPVH010000059.1, read on the forward strand.
GGCTGTACTTTCGTTGGTGTCGGTGCGTTTGGCCTTTGTTTTCTTGGCGCGTGGCGCACGCATGCCAAAGAGTTTAAAGTTGTTGATGCGGTAGCCCATACCCACAACCCAGTCGCGACTGACCGCCTCGTTTATCTGAACACTTGTCATGCTGAGGTTCAACACGCGCGTTGAGCGATACTCAACCTTGGCGGTGAGGTTGTTGTTAAAGGTCATATCAACGCCAAGCAGTGGCGAGAAAGCCTCGTTTATGCTTACATTGGCCACGTTGTACAGACTTCGCGGAAGGGGATTGCCCGTTGTAACGTCGCTGATGAAACCCAATCCGTTCATGTATTCCACGAAGGTGTTGTACGATGCGTAGGCACCAACGGCGTAAATGCTCTTGTAGCCGTGGTTGATGTTCACGCTTTTGAAGTGGTCGCGCAGCCAAGGCAGCTTGCCTAAACCGCTATAACGGAGGGCCCAGTTGGGCAGCAGGCGCGCCAATGTTGGGAAAATGTTGAGCGAAGAGCCGCCCATCGCCGTGTAAGTGTTGAGGAAAGCGGGTATCATTACGTCCGAACCATATCGGTCTACTGATCCGTTGGCCGGATTAAACACTGCACCTGCCATACTTGTTCCTGCGGGATAGCGTGCCCCTACGTATTGCGATTCCACACGATTGCGGAAGGCATCGAGGGCATTGCAGAACCTTTCGAACGATGCACTGCGGTATCCGTTGGCCGCCGAACCCATTCCCTCAAACGCACTACGTATAGATATGGTGGTCATCATAAACGTTCCGTTTTGTGTTGTGGGTGTTCCAGCGTACATATATTGGATGTTTCGCGCCGTGGTTTGCGTTCGCGAGGCGTGCAGGTCTATCTTTAAGTTGCGCACGGGTTCGAGTGTCATGCGCAGTTGCAGGTCTTCGGTCTTGGTAGTTGCGGCAGGTGTGGCGATAGAGTCGTTGTCGAGCAACCATCCCATGTTGCGTGCCTTATTGATGTAAGAGTCGTCTGTAAGTCCAAAAGCAAAGTCTAAGCCAGGCGAAAGGGCGGAGGGAAGGCGTGCCTGACCGAATGCGTCGCCAATGCGCGGCATGAAACCGGGTAGCGATATGGCGTATTGGTTGCGGTAAGAGATGCTTACGTTGCGCACCATCATCAGCACGCGCGCCACGGTTTGCGCTGTTTCGTACCACGATTGCTTTTCTTGTGGCTGTCGTGGCGTTACGGTTAGTTTCAGCCTTAGTGCCGAGTCTACCTTGCTAAGTATGCGTATGCTGTTCTCGCCACTGGTTTTAAACTTCAATGGGAAACGTTTGCCGTCTTCTGTTCGTGCCGTAACCATCAGACGTTTCGAACGTTTGTTGTGGCTGATGATGAGGGTTGAGTCGGGTATGAGGGTTATTTCTTGCTCAAAACTGTTGCGGTTTTTGGGCAATTCGTTGCGTTGCTGTTGCGCCAAAGTCTCGTTATTATCAATCTTTTGACCATCGGGCGTAACGCCTTTACCCTTCATTCGTGCCTCCATAGCCTTGCGTTCTTGCGCCTTTCGTCGCTGTTCGGCCTGCCTTTCTTCGCGTTTTCGGTTCAGTTCGGCAGTGTTTGGCTCGCGGTTAAAGCGTTCGTTGGCCTTTTTAAGGAAAGGTATTTGGTTGTAAAGGCGCACGAGGTCGAACGTTCCGTTGAGATTTAAGTCGCGGTTGTTGGCAATGGTGTTGCCCAACGAAGAACCGTCTTCGAGTTGCGTTCCGCGTACCCAACGATAGGTGGCGTTATAGGTGAGGTCGGCATTAACCCAATTGAAGATGGGCAGCAGGTTGAGCGGCGGTTGATAGGAGAGGGTGAACGACTGGTTATAGTCTAGCGGTGTGCCGAAGTTTCGTATGCTGTTCCACACCGAGTCTTTCCAAGCTTGGTAGCGTTCGGCGTACAGGTCTTTGTTAACGGGTGTGTAAGGTTGCTCCACTTCGGCGTGTGTTGCACTTTGAAAATTGGCGTGCAGGTTGCGCGTTAGGTCCCAACGGATGGCAAAGTCGCGGTTCCAAAGGAATTGCGAATTAAAGGTTAGCGGTAAGCGGTCGCCACCCTTGCTCTCCATGTCGCGCTCTTGCAGTTCGTAATAACTGCGGTTGATGTCGGAGTTGAACGAGAGATTTTGAGGCAGCCAGTTCAGTCCGAACCGTTTAAGAATGTCTAACCACTTGCTCTTGCTTTTGATATTCTTAAATGGTTCGAGGGGCTTGTACACGGGAGTCCAATTGTATGCCATTGCGGCACGCCAGTTGTTTTCGCGTTCGTAGACGGTTGTTTCGCCGCTAGTGAAACGCGAAGAGTTGCTGTACGAGAACGAGAAGTTGGCCGGGTCGTAGGGCATGGGGTGGCGTTTGTTCTGTATGCCGATGCGAACATTAGACAACGAGAAGTTTGTATTGGTGGTACGCCGTATGGCAATGCTTTTAATCGAGTCGCGTTCTTGGCGGTTTGCCGCATCAAGAGCATCTTTAAGGCGCAAGTCGGTGTCAAGGGGATTGTACTTCGGACTGCTTTCTTCCTGTGTTCGCGAGTAGTAAAGCGGGGCCGAGACCTTGGCTTTTTCGGGGAAGAACTTGCCCAGTTCTAGGTTTGTTGTTACACTGTAAGACTTAAAATTGTCTTTGGCGCGGTCGGCAACGCCGTCTTCCAATCCACCGAAACCTTCTGAAACGTATCGTCCTTGCAGGTTAAGCGTTCCGAAATCGGATAGTTGCACGTTAAGGTTTCCTTGTGCAGCCCATCCGCCTTCGTTCTCATATTCCTTCAATCGCAGTTCGTTCACCCACACTTCGCCACTTTTTTGCGTGGCGGCATTGTTGCGTACGCCGATGATGATGGTTTTTACTTCGCCCAAAGAGGGATTTCCCATAATGCTGACCTTGTTCTTGGGTTTGTCAACATCGTAGGCACTGTATAGCGAAGTAAACGAGGCTAATCCCGTGGCACGTGCCTTATTGCGTGCCTTCTTTAAGTTGGTAAACACGCTGAGGGCAATGTCGAGCATGTTTTCTTCGGGCCAAACGGCGCGACTATCTGCCCACAAGCGGTCGTTATAGCGGTGTGCTGGGGTGAGCGATAGGGGAATGTCGTATTCGTAGAAGTTGTTTTTGTAGTCGCTACCCAAGCGAATGAACACCGACAACTCGCCGTTGGCCAAGGCTGTGGCATTGGGTTCGAGTGCGTTGGCATGCACAAACATCTGCAAACGACGATATTGTCGCAGGTCGATAGTGGTGTTTTTGTATACGGCTTTCGCTTCGCCCTGACTTAGATTGTCCACAACAAGGCTCAGTGCTTGCTCGTTGTTCTCCACCATTTGCGGCTGGTTGGGGTCGGATCCGCGTTCTATTCCAGGCGGAAGGATATAGTTTACGGGCGTTTTGTCGCTATTTTCTTCGTAGCTTACGGCACTAACCGACATCCTTCCTGTTTGTGAAGCCGTGTTGCTAAGGTTTTGTTCGTAACTACGCCATTCGCCCCGCACAAGGTCTAGCGAACCGAAACGCAAAACGATGGGACGCTTAAAGCCCGTGAGGAACATACGCATGAAACGGATGCTAGAAAAGTCGGAGATAGAACCGAATCGCTTTTCGTATTCGCGAACGGGGATGCGGAACTGATACCAAGTAACGTTTTCGTTGGTGCCATTGCGCAGAGATGCCGATGCTTCGCGCTTGTCTACGATGAAGTTACGGCCCACCACCATGTCTTGTGGGCGCAGCGATACGTGGTATTGGTAGTATTTTTCGTATTCGTTGAGCGTATAGTCTTGGTTGATGTCTTCCACATCGGGCGTAGACTTGTACGACGTGTCGTAGCTTTCGCTGCGTTGGTCGCTGTCGGGCGAGTTGCCTTGGGGGTTGTTTATGCGTTTGTATCGTTGCAAGATGGGCAGTTCGGCACGGTCGTAATCAGAGCCGCGGAAGTAGTGGTAGTTGTCGTTGGCGGGGTCGGCCTGTATCGAATCGAACACGGCAGCATTCACCCTGCCCCTTACCGCGTTAAGGAACGACTGGTAAGCGGGGAACGAACGCTCCTCGTTATCGTTCAATCCGTTAAACCCAACGTCTTGCAATGCCCTCGCTCCACGTGATGTTGCGAAGGCGTAAGTTGTGGTGGCTTGGGTGGGTATCTTACCCCATTGGGTGGTAACAAAGCTTTGTGAGCCGTCCACAGGCATGCCGCTTTCGTAAAATTTCTTGCCGTCGCGCAGCACGTCTTCGCTCACTTCGCCCAGGTTGAGGTAGAAGTCGCCGCCGTAGTCGTTGGCGTTGGGCTGGCGATTAGAATAGATAAAGGGGTCGAGCATCCAGAATTCGATGTACTCGATGTTGGCAGCCTCAAAGTCGTTTGTGTCAAGTTTGCGCATCATACCGCCCCAACGCTTGTCGGGATTGTCGAGTGTACCGTCGGGATTAAGGTCGGGATTGAAGTTGTAAGGTCCTCTTTCGGCCGGATAGAAGGCCAAATTGAGCACCGATAGGGTTGAAACGCCACCATAACTGTTTTGGTCGCGTTTGGGAAAAAGCTCTCTTACGGGCACTTCGCGCACGTAATGGTTGGACAATTGTTGCAGGTCGCCCTTGATATGCGAGGGCGTTAGCGAGCTACTTCTTCGAGTAAACAGCGGGTCTATGGTGTACCAAGCCAAGCGACTGCGGTTAAATCCGCTGTTAAGCGTGGCTTTGTCGTTGTGTTCGGCAAACATCGAGGGCGTGCTGGCCAGCGTCCACGAGGTTGGTGTGCTAACATCGAGCGAGCTTTTGGTGGTTTCAAAGTCGTCGAGATACGAGGCATTGTCTTGCGTTCCCTTGTTACGGCCCGCTATGAGGTGGGCAAACTCGCCCGTAAAGCTAATCTGCGAGGGCTGAGTAACGTGCAAGAAGGGTATCTTGTCGAGCAAATTGGTAAGCCATTGGCTTTCTTTCTTCCAGTTAATGTTCAGTCCCCATAGGGTATTGTTCAGTGGTTCGGCACCCATATTTACCTTCGTGGTGAGTGCTTGCTCTGTCAGGTGCTGCAAGGTACCGCTTAGTTGCAGGTCTTTCGAAAAGTTGTATTCCCAGTTTAGGCCGAACATCGTTTTGCGTTGTTGGCCATAGTCGGTGTTGCTTTCTAGCGAAACGTTCACCGCTGTGCCTGCATCCAAGATGCTTTGGTTAAGGATGGTTACTTCGCCGGCATAATAATCCACGGTATAATCTACGCCTTCGGTGAGCCTAACGCCGCCAGCCGTGACCACAACCGAACCTTGCGGCACGTTGTATGCGCCAAGCGAGATGACGTTGGCACTGGTTCCGCGGAATTGTCCGGTAAGAATAAACTTGTTTTTCTCGGCAATTTGTTTGGCAATGGTCTTGGTCGAGTCGTACAATTGGTCGTAAGTGTAGCTGCGAGCAACGGCATCTGGCACGCCCTTGGCCCGAAGATAGTTGTACAGGTGCTTGCCGAAGGGCTGCGTTTTGGGCAAGAACACGCGCCCGTTGCTTATGGTATAGCCCTCAACGAAGTCGAAATAGCCGTTGGCATGCACCTTATTGTTGTTGTCAAGTCGGTCTGCGCCCATCACCCTAATCAAGGGTTGGTCTTTTACTTGCGTTTCGGGAATGTAAGTAAGGTAAACACCTGTGGTATCGCTTTGATACTTGATGTCTAGACGGAAACGCTCTTTCTCAACCGAAGTTGCCAGATAATACACGTTCTTCATCATCAAATGCCAGTTGCCTTGCCGCGGGTTGTTACTGGCGTTTTTGAGCGATTTAACGAACAACGCTTGATTGGTGTCGGTGTTGTCGGCAGCAAATTCGCCCACTTGATAGGTGTTTCCGCCGTAAGTGTACTCGTAGGCCACGGCCAAAACCTGGTCGGTTTGCAGGCCTTGCCTTAGCGAAATGTAGCCCATCGTGGTGTTAACGGTGTACTCGGAGGGTTGGAGCAGGCGTGCGTTTTGAAGTTTTTCGTAGTCGTTTCCGCCCACGAAACCCGCTATTCCGTCGAGTGTTGTCGACGTTTGGTCGATGTTGCGGGCTGCAACGTATGTGCTAACCATCGCCGGATATTCGGAGTTGGCGTTGTTGGCAGGCACCAATCCCGATGCGCTCCACAGCGGATTAGAGATGTGGCTCACCTCGCCAAGGTCGGTAAGGGCCACGATATTGCGCGTGTTAGTGGTTGTTCCCGTCTTGTTTGTTACCCAAACCTCCACGCGATTGATGCTGACGCCACTCTTAACGGTGGGTAACGAGGCCATCCACTCGTCGTACTTGTCGCGGAAATAGTGCGAAAGAAAGAAGTGTCGGTTCTCTTCGTAGTTGGCCGCGTCCAACTCGAAAGGCGTAAGTTGCACACCTCCGCGCGAAGAGACGCTTTTCGACGACGATTTCTTTTGCGACGCCACGAGTTGCATTTTCAACTTACCAAACTGCAAATCGGTGCGTATGCCGAAGAGCGAACTAGCCCCCTTGATGAGCGATGAGTTGGCCGGAAAACTCACGTTGCCAGCCTCAACAAGCTTTATTATCTCGTCTTCCTTACCGTCGTATTTCAGTTTAAGGCTCTGCGCATCAAAGTCGAAGGTGGCATCGGTGTTGTAGTTTAGGTTCATGTTCACCTTATCTCCCACCTTTCCGTTCATGTTGATGTTAATCTTCTCGTCGAAGTTCATCGTCGTAGTCTTGCGATTTCGGATGGGTATAGACGGGTTGTCGATGTTTTTAAGCGTAGCGCCGAAACGAATTTCTGCCGAACCTTGCGTTTTGATGCGCACACCTCCAGGTCCGAATATCTTTTCGGCAGGCCCTAAGTCGAAGTGCATGTCGGTAAAGTCGAACTTCTCTTTGCCTTTCGCCTTATATATCTCGTCGTTCTTTTTCCTGAAAAAGCTGTTGCGTGCTTGTCGTTCGCTCCAACGCCGATATTCGTCGGGTGTCATCATGATAGGCGTTCCCAGATACGTCCTCCCCCATTTTGTTCCAAGCAGATAACGGTCCAGCGTGTCGTTATATTCCACCCCCTGTTTCATGTTTTCAGGGCGTTTTAGGTCCATTGCGTTTTGCCATAGGTCGCCATAAGTGGTGGGCGTAGTGGGCTGCACGCGCCAAAGCGGTGTTGCAGGGGCTGTTTGGGGGTTGTCGTTGGTTTGTGTTTCGGGTGTGTCTTCGTTGTCAATCACCAGCGTTGTGTCTTCCGGCTGCTCGTCCTCTGGCAGGGTCGAGCGTTCCACGTCGCGTTGAGGCGTGTTGTTTTGGGGTGTGTCGGCGTTTCTTGCAGGCGCAGTGGCGTTTCTTTGCGTGCGGTTGTTTTGCCTTCGCCCTCTGTTGTCTTGCACAA
>CAUPVH010000060.1:0-7388 GCA_963514635.1 uncultured Prevotella sp.
GAAAGAGAAAGCAAAAGATGCCAGATAAAAGCAAAAAGACGGTGAAGAACAATACAAGGAACAACAATTGAACCTTTGCGGGGAATTTTTAGAACACGCCTTAACAACACCGTAAACAAAAACAACCGACAAACTTACCATGCTATCAGAAAACGACAGGAAAGCCATTCTTGAGCTTATACATCGGCAGGTGGTGCCTGCCATTGGATGTACCGAACCTATCGCTGTTGCACTATGCGCGGCGAAGGCTAAGGAACTTTTGGCACAAACGCCCGAAAGAATTGACGTGCGACTGAGTGCCAACGTACTTAAAAACGCTATGGGCGTGGGCATCCCCGGCACGGGGATGATTGGCTTGCCTATCGCCATTGCCTTGGGCGTGCTTATCGGCGACAGCGAAAAACAACTGGAAGTGCTTAAAGGCTGCACGCCCGAGAGCGTTAAACAGGGTAAGAAGCTGATTGCCGAAAACCGCATCGACATTAAGTTGGAGGAGGAAGACAAAGACAAACTCTTTATCAACATTACCTGCACCTGCGGCGAGGAAGTGGCCGAGGCACGCATCAAGGGGGCGCATACCAACTTTGTTTACCTGCGCAAAAACGACAAGGTGCTGCTAGACAAGGCCGCATGTAGCGCAGAAACGGTGGCCAAAACAGACGTGGAATTGTCTATGCGCAAAGTGTACGAGTTTGCAACGGAGACGGCTTTGGATGACTTGCGCTTTATTCTTGAAGCAAAAAAGCTGAACGAGAATGCCTCGCGCTGCGGATTGGAGGACAATTATGGCCACCAGTTGGGCAAAACGATGTGCAGTCCACTAGGTCGTGGCGTGCTGGGCGACAGCATGTTTGCGCATATTCTCTCGGCAACTGGCGGTGCATGCGATGCCCGTATGGCAGGAGCGATGGTTCCGGTGATGAGCAACAGCGGCAGCGGCAATCAAGGTATTTGCACAACGGTGCCCGTAACAACGTTCGCACGCGAGAACCACAACACCGAAGAGGAACTTATCAGGGCGCTAATTATCAGCAACCTGACGGCCATATACATCAAACAGCACCTCGGAACGCTATCGGCTCTGTGCGGATGCGTGGTGGCCAGCACGGGAAGCAGTTGCGGAATAACCTACCTGATGGGCGGAACGTTCGAGCAGATATGCTATTCGGTAAAGAATATGATTGCCAACCTAACGGGTATGATATGCGATGGAGCAAAGCCTTCGTGCGCATTGAAACTCTCGTCGGGCGTTAGTACGGCCGTGTTGAGCGCGATGTTGGCCATGCAACACAAGTATGTTACATCTGTTGAGGGCATTATCGACGACGATGTGGACCTTTCGATACGAAACCTAGCCGCCATTGGAAGTCGAGGAATGGACGAAACAGATAAGTATGTGCTAGACATTATGACACACAAATCGTGTTAACTAGAAAACTTGTCGACCTGTTTACTGGTCAACTCGTTAACTCGTTAACTCGTCAACTAAAATAACAACAAAATCAAAACCCCACCAAATATGAAGAAAATTAGATTGGCCTTACTGACGGCTTTACTTGCCGTCTTCGCGTTGGGGGCATCTGCACAGATGCAAAACCCCGTACATGTAAGCGTACAGCAGAAACAGGTTTCGCCCACCGAGGTGGACGTTATCTTCACGGCAAAGATTGATAATGGCTGGCATGTCTACTCAACAGGCCTGCCTAGTGGTGGTCCGATTTCGGCCACCGTTACCACAGAGAAAGCCGAAGGGGCGCAAGCAGCAGGCAAACTGCAAGCCAAAGGCAAGGAAATTAGCAACTACGACAAGCTGTTTGAGATGAAGTTGCGCTACTTTGAAAATGCCGTTACCTTTGTGCAGAAATACAAAATAACCGGAAAAACCTATCGCATAAAGGGCTATCTGGAATACGGAGCATGCAATGATCAAAACTGCTTGCCGCCAACACAGGTGGAATTCGACTTTAAGGGCAATGGTCCGGCCAACGCTCCCGATGCGAAAGAAACCAAAACGCCTGCCCAACTGGCCAAGGAAAAGGCCGACTCGCTGGCTGCTCTGGCTGCCGCCAACGCTAATGCAACAACCGACACAGCCAAAACGGCCGCAGCTGCCGTTGCCGAAGGGGGCAACAACGTGGAGCAAGGCGGACTTTGGGCACCCGTTGTGGCCGAATTGCAAGCCTATAACGGCGACCAAGGCAAACAGGACAACTCCATGTTGTACATCTTTGCTATGGGTTTCATCGGCGGTCTGCTCGCACTTTTCACCCCTTGCGTGTGGCCCATTATCCCCATGACGGTAAGTTTTTTTCTCAAACGCTCACAAAATAAGGCAAAGGGCATTCGTGATGCCCTCACTTATGGCGTGAGCATCATCGTTATCTACGTGGCATTGGGCTTGGCGGTCACCGCCGCCTTTGGTCCTTCGGCCCTCAACTCGTTGTCCACGAATGCCGTTTTCAACATCTTCTTCTGCTTGTTGCTTGTTGTTTTCGCCCTTTCGTTCTTCGGATGGTTCGAAATACGCCTGCCCGACAAGTGGGGTAACGCCGTAGACAGCAAGGCATCGTCTACCAGTGGCGTGCTCAGCATCTTCCTTATGGCCTTCACCCTTTCGCTGGTGTCGTTCTCTTGCACGGGTCCCATCATTGGTTTCTTGCTCGTTCAGGTGTCTACATCGGGCAGCATCATGGGTCCTGGCATAGGAATGTTAGGCTTTGCAGTGGCATTGGCCCTGCCTTTTACGCTGTTCGCCCTCTTCCCAACGTGGCTGAAAAAAGCGCCGAAGTCGGGTAGCTGGATGAACATCATCAAAGTTGTGCTGGGCTTTATCGAGCTGGCGTTCGCCTTAAAGTTCTTCTCTGTGGCCGACTTGGCTTACGGATGGCACCTGCTAGACCGCGAAGTGTTCCTCTCGATATGGATTGCGCTGTTCTTCATGCTTGGCCTTTACCTCATCGGACGTTTGAAATTCGCCAGCGACCAAGGCAGTTCGGAAGCCATGCCCGTACCCTGCGTGATGCTCGGTTTGGTGTCGTTCGCCTTCGCCGTCTACATGATACCAGGCCTTTGGGGTGCTCCTTGCAAGGCTGTTAGTGCCTTTGCGCCGCCTATGAACACGCAGGACTTTAACCTATATCATAACGAAGTGCGCGCGCAATACGACAGTTACGAAGAAGGAATGGCCGCCGCTGCCGCACAAGGCAAGCCGGTGCTTATCGACTTTACGGGCTTTGGCTGCGTAAACTGCCGTAAGATGGAGGCCGCTGTGTGGACAGACCCGCAGGTGGCAGACAAACTTACGAAGGAGTATGTGCTGATTTCGCTCTACGTTGACGACAAGAAACCGCTGCCCGAACCAGTAGAAGTAACCGAGAACGGACAGAAACGAACGCTTCGCACCATCGGCGACAAGTGGAGTTATCTGCAACGTAGCAAGTTCGGGGCTAACGCTCAGCCCTTCTATGTGGCCATCGACAACGCAGGAAAGCCGCTGGCGAGGTCGTATAGTTACGATGAGGACATTGCGCATTACATGGATTTCCTGAACCAAGGACTAGATAACTTTAAGAAGAAATAGACTGTTGCGGGCGCAAATGCCTGCACAGCACTGCCCAAAATGCACAAGGGAGAATGGTTGTAAGTCCATTCTCCCTTGTGCGTTTAGTGGGGGTTATCGGTTGGATGAAAGGCAAACACAAGATGCACACCTATTATATATAAGGAGTGTGCCGAGGTTGTGCCAGCCGTTCAACCCTATTTCGAGTAGGCTTTCGCCCTATTGCTTTGCGGCATAGCCCACGGCGTAGGCCTTGATTTGTTTCACCATCGAGAGCAAACCGTTGGAACGGGTGGGCGAAAGGTGGTCTTTTAGGCCGATGGCATCAATGAAATGCAGGTCGGCATGTGCTATCTCGTCGGGCGTGTGGTTGCTTATCACCCTGATAAGCAGGGCGATAATGCCCTTGGTAATAAGCGCATCGCTATCGGCAGAGAACACTAAACGACCGTCAACAAGGTCGCATTGTAGCCAAACACGACTTTGACAGCCTTCGATAAGGTTGCTTTCTACTTTATACTTGGCATCGAGTGGCGGTAGCGTGTTGCCCAAATCGATGAGCATTTGGTACTTATCCATCCAGTCGTCGAATGCCGAAAACTCTTCAATCACTTCTTCTTGAAGTGCGTCTATGGTTGATGTTGACATGTGTTAGGGTGAGTTTATGAGTTTATAAGTTGGGGAGTTGGTGAGGTTTTAAGTTGGTGAGGTTATGGTTTTTGGGGTTTATAAGTTGGTGAGTTGGTACAAAACGAGCAACAATGCTCAATGCCTGCAAGACAGACTTCTTTGTCTATCCGCCAACAAGTTAACTCGCTAACTCGCCAACTTGTCGACTTATCAACTCGTAAACTTGTTTACTTGTCAACCCGTCAACCCGTCAACTCGCCAACCTATCTATTTATTTACCTCGTTCTTTACCAGTTTAAACAGCTTATCGTTTGGTCTTACCTTGTCGGGAACGGGTATTGATACGCGCGTACCTTTTTGTGCTGTTTGCACTGGTTCTAACTCGTAGCGTATTTCTTTGGCATCGAAGAACATCACGCCCGTGGTTGGACCCGTTATCAAAAGATGGTCGTTAAGCTGCACTTCGCTGGCCTCAACAGCGATTTCGGCTACGCCCAACTTAGAGAAATGTTTAACAACTTTACCCACAAGCACTTTTTTCTCGGTGGCTTTGTTTCCGTAGTGTTTAGTCCATTCGCCCATTGTCTGGCCTTGATAATATCCATCCCAGAAACCGCGATTAAACACAGTGCTCAGTCGTTCGTCCCACTCGTCTTTCTTTTCTTCGGTGAACGAGCCGTCGAGAACGCTGGCGATAGCCTCCTTGTAGCACCTCACCACGGTGTAAACATACTCTGGACCGCGTGCCCTACCCTCGATTTTGAACACACGCACGCCCGCATTCATCATCTGATCGATAAAGCGAACGGTCTTTAAGTCCTTCGGACTCATGATGTATTCGTTGTCGATGTCTAGCTGTGTGCCCGTTTCCTTGTCGGTAACGGTGTACGAACGGCGACAAAGTTGCACACATTGGCCGCGGTTGGCCGACCTATTGGCATCGTGCAAGCTTAAATAACACTTCCCACTGACGGCCATACACAGCGCGCCGTGGCAAAACATCTCGATACGAACGGGTTCGCCATTAGGACCCAGCACGCGTTGTTCGTTAATCTGCTTGTATATTTCGGCCACCTGTTCCATGTTCAACTCGCGCGCCAACACAACCACATCTGCAAATTGGGCGTAAAATTTCAACGCGTCGATGTTGGATATGTTCAGCTGTGTAGAAAGGTGAACCTCAACGCCCACTTGCCTACAATACATCATTACGGCCACGTCGCTAGCGATAACGGCAGACACCTGCGCTTCTTTGGCAGCATCTACGATGGTGTGCATCGTTTCAAGGTCGTCGCCATAGATAACGGTGTTAACCGTTAAATAACTCTTCATGCCATGTTCGCGACAAGTAGCAGCAATGTCGCGAAGGTCGTCTATTGTGAACTGATTGGCCGAATGCGAGCGCATGTTCAACTGTCCGATGCCGAAATAAACCGAGTCGGCACCAGCTTGTATCGCTGCAACGAGGCTCTCTCGCGAGCCTACCGGCGCCATTATTTCAAATTCTCTTATTTTGTTATTATCCATTTATTATCCTTTGCTTTTGCAAAGTTACGAAAAAATGGTATCTTTGTCCCTCATGAACAGAATTATTCTCATACTAGTGGCGTTGGCCACGCTATGCTCGTGCACCTCGAAAAGCGAGCCAAGGGCTACCACGAGGCTGCCTAAGATAGAGATATTGCTGAAAACCACGCCCGTAAAGGACCAAGGACAAAGTCAACTGTGCTGGATATTCGCCATGTTAGCCACAATTGAAACCGAACACCTGATGCGTGGCGACTCGGTAAACCTCTCTACGGCATACGTTGCGCGCATGGCTTTGCGCCAACGTATACAAGACGCGTACCTTGCAAAAGGAAAGCGCCCGATACATTTACGGGGTATGGCCTCGAACGCTCTTTCAGCCATTGCCGACCAAGGCTTGTTGGCATACGATACATATCATGTGGAAGATTACAGCGTGTTCAGCGCGTTCCCTAAGAAAGCGGCCAACCTTTGCAAGCTGGCCGTAGCGCAGCAAGAAGGCCTTGTAAGGCTAGTACAACGTTACGATAACCTGGCCGACCAATCAATTGGCGCGCTGCCAAGGGCGCAATTCATGCTGGGAGCCGAGTATACGCTGGGCGAATTTGGGCGAAGTGTGTGCCGACACGACGAGTATGTGGGGCTTACCAGCTTTACCCACCACCCCTTTAACACGGCATTTGCCCTCGAAGTTCCAGATAATGTTAACCGCGATTGCTTGTTAAACTTGCCCATCGACAGTTTAGTAAGCCTTACAGAGCGGTCGTTACGCGCCGGTCATCCCCTTTGTTGGGAAGGCGACACGTCCGAACCTGGGTTCAATTTCGCCCAAGCTATTGCCCGTATTCCCGAACATAGCACCGCCCCTACACAGCAAATGCGGCAGCGCGAGTTCGAAACGTTTCGCACAACCGACGACCATTGCATGGCCATCGTGGGCTTGGCGCGCGATGCGCAAGGCAAACGCTACTTCATTATGAAGAACTCGTGGGGCACAGACAATGCCTTTAAGGGTTTTATGTTTATGTCCGAAGATTATTTTAGGATGAAAACCATCGCCCTTTGGGCACAACGCGAGTGCTTAGGCGCGTAACAATACGCATTTGCCCAGCCTTTCTTGTAAAACAGAAAGGCTGGGCAAACCATCGTTTCTAGGCCTTAGCAAGCTGTTTTTGCTTGCCTTCTTGCCTATTTCTTTTCCTCTTCGCTCACTCTTTTAGGCGGCTCTGGCATCTCCTTGGCCTTAACCTTAATGGTGTCGAAGCCCTCGCCATAAACACCGATAACGGCACTCTGACTAACGAAGGCATTAGGGTCTATGAGCTTGATAAGGCGGAAAATCATCTGGCTTTCGTTCTTCTTAGCCAGCACGCAGAGCACTTTCATCTCCTTACCCGTGTACCATCCGTGTCCGTCGAGTATGGTAACGCCATGGTCGGTATGCAAGGCGATGGCGTTGGCAATCTCTTGATACTTGCGTGAAAAGATAAGGAACTGCACCGATTCGCGCCGCGCGTTCATCACATAGTCGAGCATAAAGTTCTCCACAATCATCGTACACAGGCCGAAAACCATCATCCTGGCCCGTTCGTAATACGTTCCGAACTGCGGGAAGAAGAAACAGCTACCAATGATAAAGATATCTACAAGGAACAACACCTGACCTAACGAC
>CAUPVH010000061.1:0-7341 GCA_963514635.1 uncultured Prevotella sp.
AAGTCGAAATTGCCATTAAAGGAGTAAGAGTCGTATTTGCTCCAGTTGTATTGCAGTTCGTATAGATAGTTTGTCGAGTTGCTGTTCACCCACGACGAAGAGTAGTTGCCTATGATTTTGCCGTTGGCATCGTAAGGGCTATCCCAAGGCAACATGGAGTACATGGCGTTGACAGAGCGTTGACGGTCGTCGATTGCTCCCTTGCTGCCATTTATTGCAGGGCGAATGGCAATCCAAGAATAAGGACGGAAGTTCAGTTTCACCATCGTGTTGTAACGTGTGTAGTCGTATCCGCGTACGGCTCCGTTTTCCTTATACACGCCACCTGTGAACACGGCACTGAGCTTTTCGCCGCCGCTGTTGATGGTGAGATCGTAGTTTTGTACGTTACCGGTGTGTGTGGCTAGTTTCCACCAATCGAAGTTGCTTTCGCGGAGTTTCTCGTTCCAACGTGCGAAACTAAGTTCTGCCGCGTTGCTGAATGATTTGTAATAGTCGTACAACTCGGCTCCGTTCATCATCTTCACGTTTCCGTTGTTTAGGGTGGATATGCCTGCCTTGGCCGAAAAGCTGATGCTTGTTTTGCCGGTTTGGGCTCCTTTGGTGGTAACAACGATGACGCCGTTGGCTCCTTGCGAGCCATATATGGCTGTTGAGGCGGCATCTTTCAGTACGGTAAGTGTCTCGATGTCGTTGGGGTTGATGTCTCCTGGGTCTTTGCCCACGATAACACCGTCGATAACCCATAGCGGAGCAGTGCTGCCGTTGATGGTAGATTTACCGCGAACGATGATGGCACCGAACGAACCAGGCTTGCCCGAACCAGGCATAACGTTCAGTCCGGGTACTTTTCCTGTAAGCATGTTGGTTACGTTGGCCGTGGTTACGTTGGTTAGTTCCTTACTGCCGATGCTCTGCATAGAACCGGTAAGGCTGTTTCGCTTTTGGGTGTTGTAGCCCACCACCACCGTTTCGTTTAGCGTAGTGGCCGTAGAGGTCATGCTTACGGTAAGGTTGTTGGTGGCTCGCACTTGCATTTTCTCGTAGCCCAGCGACGTAACTACAAGCTGATCGCCAGGCTTGGCGTCAATGGTAAACTCGCCATCGAGGTTTGTTACGGCCACTTTTTTCGTGCCGTTAACCGTGATGTAGGCTCCTGTTAGTGGTTCGCCCGTTTGCGAATCAATTACTTTTCCTTTGATTGTGGAGGTTTCTGTCTGCGCAGTTGCTGTGTTGTTGGCGTATGCTCTGTGTGTGGCAAATGGGCAACACAACAGAGGCAATGCTAGAAACAGCATCCTCCTAAGGTTCGTTTTTCTCATTGTCTTCACGCTTTTAAAGGTTTTGTTATTGTTAAGAGTATTTTGTAGTAGTGTTAAGTATGGCTTTGTGTGCCGTAGAATGTTAGATGGGTGCAAATTTATAGCATTTTTTTTAATCTACGCTAGTTTTGTTTTATTTAACACAAAGGGGCGTGTGCTTTCTTGTTTCATTGCGAACAGGGTAACTTAAAAGCAGAACCGTTAAGGCGACAGAATGAATGTGGGTAGAGGTTGGGTGGTGATGAATATGCCGTAAGCCATGTACTACTAAACAAGTTAGGTTTACCCAGTGACAGAGAAATAGCGTTACTCCCCTTTGTTAATTGTGGTTTGCGTAATTATGCAATGGTCTTAGCTTTGTTTTTTTCCTAATGCTATTTAGTAGATTGGTGATAAGAACATTGGTAATATTACTTCTTTCTGCGTATATTTGCATTAATATATGACTTAAAGTTTATGGGATGGAATAAGTTTTTAGCTACCCTGGCAATGTTAATTGTAAGTAATGCTGCATTTGCAGAGCGCGAACAAAGCTTTTTTATAGAATTATTTGGAGCCTCTACCTCGTTAGGGATTCATTATGATTCGCGTTTCAGTGATAACACTCGGTGGGGAGGAAGAATAGGAATTGCTTACACCTATTCTCGTTCACAGGATTTCTTTGAGTCTGCTCCAGAGAGAACTCGCGGGTGGAGTTTCCCCATAGCTGTAAATTATCTTATAGGCAATGGTAGGCATCATGGAGAAATTGGCATTGGGATAAGCTATGGACTTTACAGCTGTATGTATCACGACAAAGCAGGAAGAGAAGTTGAATATGATACGTCTGGTTCTTTTGGTTTTATAGATTTGGGCTATCGCTATCAATCGGAGAGGGGAATTATGGTGCGTGTTGGGGTTAGTCCTGGCGTAGCTTTGAAATCGTATGACGAATCAGGGCTAAGAAATAAAGGTGTTAATCGTGCGGCTGTATTCTATCCGTATGTAGGTGTTGGATATAATTTTTGATAAAGAAATAACGTCTGCTTGATTGGGAAAGGCTTCATAAAGTCGTAGCCTAAGGTTGCTTTCTCTGGGTTTCTAAGGGGCACACCTCTTTATTTTAAACAATTGAAAATGCCACATGCTCGAAAACATGTGGCATTTCTTTATTCTCTTCTAGCCTTGTTGCTTAGGGTCTTAGCTTGCTATTTGTGTGCTTGCAAGCCAATTAACTAGCCAGTAGCTTAGACTTAAAACCTATATCCCACGGTGAACAACATCTGGTGGCGTTTGTTGCTGACAGATACGGCAGAGGCTTCGTTTGTTAGGGGCTTCTTGGTAGTTGGGTCTACTGTTGTCAATCCGTTGGTGAAGGGATAGAACTCTCCATCGGTTGTGCTGTATTGATAAGCCAGGTCGGCCGACCATTGTTTGCCGATGAAACCCACGCCGAGCGTTATGCGGTTGGTGCTCTTCCAGTTGGTATAGTCGGCAGCCGAGCTGTAATACGAACCTTCCGAGTTGAGTGTGCCATCTTTAAAGGCATCTTTTTTGTAGGCGGGCGATACGTAGTTGTAGCCAGCACGCACAGCAACCTGTGGCAGCACCTTATATTCCATACCCAACTTCAACGTAGCAACGCCGTTAAGCGTGCGCTTGGCATGGTTGTTCATCACCTTATCGCTGGCCGATGTTTCGTGCGTATAGCCATAATAGTCTTGGTATTCGCCATCAATATAGCGGTTGTCCATCGTTGCATAGTCGGCATAGCTAACCGATGCGCCCAATGCCAAGAAGTTGCCAACGGTGTGGCCTAAGCTAGCACCGAAGGTCCAAGGAGTGAAAAGCTTAAAGTTGTAGCTCTCGGTGGAGCGTCCATTGCTGTATCTGCCTTTGTTTTCGCCTTCGTTTAGTATGGTGGTGTAGTTCTCTGTCTTCAAGTCGTACCATGTAGGCGAGTTGATGGAGAAACCAATACGGAAGGGCGACTCTTCTATGGGGCGGAAAATTACGCCTGCACTAAGGTCGAACCCCGTTCCAGTAACCTTGCGTTCGTCGGCTATGGTCGCTGTTCCAATATATTTATCAGACTTGTTAACGAGGCTTTCCACATATTCGGAGTAGCCCTTGTAGTTAACGGTGCGCAGGCCAAGGGTGAGTCCTAGGTACACACGTTCGTTGAGGTTTCCGCTGATGTTGAAGTCGTAGTTGCCGATATAACCATGTTGCGAGCGATTAAAGTCGTAGCCGTTGGCAGCATCGTAGCCAAACTTCTTGGGGTCGCTCTTATCTATCAAACGCGAATTCCAATATAGATAGTCTAGCTGGCCATAGTTTCGCGACACGTCGTTATTGCTTGGGTTGGAATCAACAAAGCCCAAATACACATCGGGGTGCTTAGGGTCTGGCCCAATGCTATAACCTCCGTCGTACAGCGAACCGCGCATACCTTTAAGGTAAGCCTGCTTGCCCAGCGAGGCATCGCTGAGCTTGCCGGCTGCGCTAAGGAAGTAATTGAAGTTGGTTCCCTTGCTGAAATTGAAGGCGAAGTTAACAAACGAACGTTCGCCCATGCGAATCGAACGGTAGAAACCTACTTGATCGAAACTCATCTTTGTGGCTGAATGCCCTAGGCGAGCGTTGGCGTCGCCTTGCGATATGAATCCGAACGAGAGGTTTACGCCCGACTTACGGTACAAACCGATGCCTGCGGGGTTGGTTCGGATGGTAGAGAGGTCGGCACCTAATGCCTCCATTGCGCCACCCATGCCCACATATCTAGCTGTTCCGTTGAGGTCGTTGCCTAGCAGGCGGGCATTCTCGTAGGTCTCTTGGCCCATTGCTGGCAGGGCTAGCAGGGCCAAGCATATCATTAAATATCTTGTGTTCATAAATACTTCTTTTATTGTTTCTGTAAAAGTGCGTTCTCTCGCCATGACAATGTTCGAGCAAGCTCGGCATTGTTCATTTAGCTTATCGAAAAACGTTCTTTTCTCTTTCACTACATGTTATCTGCACATGGGCTTATCGTCTGCCGCCAAAGGTTCCGCCCCTTGATGATGAACCGCCGCCAGAGCTGCCGCCACCAAACGAACCGCCGCCCCTCGACGAACCACCACCGCCGAACGAACTACCACGCGAACCGCTGTCGTAACTGCGTGTGGGTGGGTTGTAGTTGCGGCTGTTGTCGTACGAACGGGTGTTATAGAAGTCGCCGTTGCTGCTGCGTTCGTAGCTGTTGCCATAGCTACGGCCCGACGAACGCGTGTTGTCGTTGTATTGGTAACGATAGTCGGTTCGGTCTCTTGCTGCTCGCGAACTCATGCTGCCATGATTGCGCGTGCCTGTTACGCCGCGGTAAGAGTAGTAGCCTGGCGAATAATAGTAGCCGCCATAATTATAGTAGGGGCTGTAATAGCCATAGTAGCCGCCATAATAGTAGGGCGAACGCCAGCCATAGCCATAATAGGGATAAGCCCAATCGTTATACCAATAAGAATAATAACCGCGCCAACGTGAGCCATAACCGTAGTAGAATGGGTCGTACCAATCCCAATCCCAACGTGAGTAGCCGTAGTAGGGCGAGTAAGCATAGTAGCCGAAGAACCACGGGTCGTAGAAACGGCTAACGCGACGGCTGTAATAATAGTCGTCGTCATCGTAATAGTCGCGCCTGTCGCGCCTGTCTCGCCGCGAGCGGTCGCGGTCCGAATACATGGTGCTAACGTCCTCTTCAACGATGACGTTGCCTAGCGAGTCGCGCCTGATTTTTTGGTAGCTGCTGCCGTTTCGGTTGCGCCGGTTGTACTCGTCTACGTTCCTGTTCGACCCCGAATAATACACATCGGCGTCGCGTTCCCCCTTGTCTTGGTATTCTTTGTTAATCCTGTCTGATTTTTTTGGTACGAAATACACATCGTCTGTTTGGGCCATTGCCGTGAATGTCCCAAGTGTCAAACCGATTGCCAATAATCCTAATCTTTTCATGTCAATGTTCCTTTCTGCCAAAGGCAAGTTGTTACGTTGCAAATTTACTAACGATAGTTATGCAAATATAAGGATTTTCCCTAACTAAAAGGAGGATTTTCCCTATTTTTTTAGTATTTTTGCGAGACTGGTTTGGCTGGTTGGATTAGTCGGACTGGTCGGACAGGTCGGACAGGTCGGACAGGTTCGACCGATCGAACAAGTCGGATTAGGAGGTTTGTTCGACATTATTTAAGGATAAAAGCACATCTATATATGGAATATCTCAAAGCAGTCTTCACGCTGAATGTGGCGGCGGAAGACATGGATGCAGCCAAAGACCTGCTTGCTGACCTTGCTGCGGCGGCTGGTTTCGAGGCTTTTGAAGAAACGGGTGATAAGTTGGGGGGTTATGTTGAGCCCCAACTGCTGGACAAAATGGCATTGGATGAGGCTATCGCCGACTTTCCCATTGCCTCGGCAAGCATTGCCTACGAAATGGTTGAGGCCGAAAATCGCAACTGGAACGAGGAGTGGGAGGCCAACGGTTTTGAACCTATATGTATTGATGGGCGTTGCATGATATACGATGCGCGACATTATTCGCAGGCCGACTTGCCTGTGGGGTTCGACCTGCAAGTGGGCATCGAACCGCGACAGACCTTTGGAACGGGCGTACACGAAACCACGCGGATGGTTGTTGCCCAACTGCTGAGTATGCCTTTGAAAGGCAAACGCATACTAGACTGCGGCTGCGGAACGGGCATCTTGGGCATTGTGGCTGCTAAATTGGGGGCAGATAGTGTGTTGGGATACGATGTTGATGAGTGGAGTGTGGACAACAGTCTGCACAATGCCGACCTGAATGGCGTGCAAAACATGGCTGTGCGCAAGGGCGATGCCACGACATTGAACGCCGGCGACGGACTGTTTGACGTGGTTGTGGCCAACATCAACCGCAATATTCTTTTGGCCGACATGCCCCGTTGGGTGCAAATGATGGCGCAAGGGGGAAGGATTGTGTTCAGCGGATTTTACCAGACGGACGTACCGATGCTTGTTAAGACGGCTGCCGACTTGGGACTGAGGCTCACTTCGGAGCGCGAACAGGAGGATTGGGCGTGTTTAACGTTCTGTAAAGAATAACTAAGCGCTACTGTTAAGGGCCGAATAAAGGCACGATGCTTGGCGCGGGCATCGTGTAGACGTGGCGTTTGGCGTTATTTCATCAAGTCTTCCATGAAACTATCAAGGTCTTCGTCAAGGTTTTGTAGCAGCTCTCCCGTGATGATACTTGTATCATCGTCAACGAGATGCAGCTCTGCCACATGGTTCTTCTCATCGTCTTCGAGCACAAAGCTGAATGGTCTGAGAATGCCCATCCTTTCTACCACGTTGTTCAGTCTTCGTAAGCAGCCTTGCAAAATGTGTGTAACGCTGTGGTAAAAGTGTTCGTCCCTGCTTTCAATCCACTGCTCAACCACGCAACGGGTTATCTCCCTGTCGTCGTCGTCGAAGGCAAGCAGCTCGCCAGAATCTTGCGAAACCCTGATGTGGATGTCGGTGAGGGCGGTGTTGTTTTCTAGGTTTGGAAACTTTTGCGCTATTTTGTTGATGGCGCGTTCCACCTGCATGATGGTTTGTTCCGTAGCTTTCATAATGCAAATTGTTTTAATGGTATTGCAAAGATAGTAAAAAACCGCAAAGGCAAGCGTGTTTGTATAAAAAATGTTCGTCTTTTAAGGATATTTCATCTTGGCGCTAGGGGATGGTGTGCCTGCGTTGTGGGGGTAGAGTCGATGGCTAACGGTCCACAATTTTGCACCGCGGCTCTTTGTTCCTACCACAAAACGGCATGGGCACATGGGGCAAAATCCCCTTAAAAGCAAGTGTCTTGAAGGTGCAAAGGCCTGTTCCATCAGCATAAAACAGAGGGCGGGGCAAAGCGCAGCCCCGCCTTAAAGGCTGTTTTCTAGCGGTACGGGGTGGGGCGATGTTTGCCCCTTACGGGTTTAGTTTTCTCTTCCGCAGCATTTTTTATACTTCTTTCCGCTTCCACAGGGGCAGGGTT
>CAUPVH010000062.1:0-7325 GCA_963514635.1 uncultured Prevotella sp.
GTGGAAACCAATAGACCGATGGACTGCAAGATTTACGGCTGCACTAGACCTTACCCAACAAAACGGCTACCCCTATGCGCCTTACAACCCGCAAACGGGCGTGCTACAACCCATTGCCTACAATCGCGAAAGCACTTACCGCAGGCTGGTTGGCACGCTGGGCATGAGTTGGCGATACGATGCCGAGGGTTGGAGCCTGAACAGTCAGACTGCATTTCAACACAATGATGGTAGCGTAGAAGTAGACCAAGACTATTCGCCACGCGACATCTTCGCCGTTAAAATGCCGCATTGGCAGAACCAAGTGAGCCAAGAATTCACCTTCCGCTCTACCAACGAAAGCCGATACCAATGGATTGTGGGTGCATTTGGTTTCCATCAACACGAACATTACACCGTAAACACATCGCGTATAGCGGCCAAATTGTACGAAGTGAGCCAGAACAAACTGCCCACAACGGGGTTCGCAGTCTATCATGTCAGCACGTTCAACATCGTAAAGGGCTTGTGGGCATCGGCTGGTGTCCGGTTGGATTGGGAGAGAAACAAAATAAACAACAACAAAGCCAAGGTAAAATGGATGGGACAAGACGCCCCACCCATGTTCAATCCCGTGGATCCGAAGGGCGGATGGCAAACAACAGACTTTGATGCAAGCAGGATTGACAGGCAGATAACGCCCAAGTTTACGCTTAAATACCAGTTTACGCCCTTCCGTATGATATACGCCACGGTAGCGAAAGGCTATAAAGCGGGCGGCTTTAACGCCGTTCGCCAAACCGACGAAGACTATACTTACAAGCCCGAACACACGTGGAACTACGAGGTTGGGGCCAAATGGAGTTTCCTTAAAGGCCTGTTGGCGTTAGAGGCTAGCGCCTTTTACATCGACTGGCGGCACCAACAACTCTCCATTACCGTGCCTGCACTGGGCAATGTTGTGCGCAATGTGGGGCACAGCAACAGCAAGGGGGTAGAACTTACGCTTAATGCCACGCCCCTACCCGCACTTTCGTTACAAGCTAGTTACGGATACACTTACGCCAAGATGCTAGAAGGGCGCATGGGGACGGGGCGCGACTACTCTGGCAATATGTTGCCATTGGTTCCGCGCCACACTTGTTCGTTCAATGCCAACTATGTAGTAAACAACCTCGGCCGTATTGCCGACAAGTTGATGTTTAATGCCAACCTCACGGGCGTTGGCCCGCTCTATTGGCGCGAAGACAATGCGGTTAAACAGCCATTCTACACCCTTCTCAACCTGAAAACGGCCATAACGCGCGGCATATTTACCTTAGAGCTATGGTCGCGCAACACGCTTGCAACCAATTATCTGGCCTATTACTTCGTTGCCTCAACGCCTATGGCACAAAAAGGTAAGCCCTTCACTATCGGTACAACGCTGATGGTAAAGTGGTGACGTAAGGCGATAAGGCTATGATGTTGCAAGCTGTTGCGGCAAAAGCCCTATAAAGAACAAAGTACACCCCAAGCCTTTCTCCATTTGGAGAGGGACTTGGGGTGTGGCTTTTCAGCTTTGAAAAGGAGACTTGGCGAGGCCCCTACTCAAGTATGTAAAAGCAAGAAGTGGTAAAGAAGTTGCGCACATGCCGCATTTTGGCCAACCTAGGCCACAGCAAACGGGGGCGGAGATTGAACTTTATCTCGTAATGGGGATTGATGAAATAAAGCGTGCGATTGCGTATGGCGAAATGTTGCGTGGCTAAATCCTCGAACATCTCTATCGTGCAACGCGTCCGTTTGATGTCAAGCAGTTCGTCTGTAATACCTAGTTTCTCGTGGAAAGCCTTCAATATGGCCTCATATATGTCTTCTGGTAAGAGGTGAAACCAAGGCAAATGCGACAAAAACTTACTTCGGCAAATCTGCTGATGACCGCCAAAGGGCATCTGCCAAGCAGGAAAAGACATGAAAACAACACCTCCCGGTCGTAAGAACTTGCGCAACTTGGGCAAGAAAGAGGCCTTATCCATAATGTGTTCGATTACGTCGTGGCAGATAATCAGGTCGAAATGGTGTTCAATATCCTTCATTTCGAACACGTCTGATGCGATAAACCGCCCCTTAGCACCCGCCTCTTCGAAAAATCGCTTGGCATCATTTATCCTACATTCGGCCATGTCTACCCCCACAACCACGCACCCACGCTCGCTAAAAGGCAACAGGTTGCCGCCATCGCCACAGCCTATCTCCAACACGTTCATCCCCTGTTCGATGGGCAGATAACGTTCAATGTAGGGCAAAAAGTACTTCCAGCTAGTTGCAGAAAGTTCATTAAAATACAGTTTTCGGTCTTTTTGTCGGTGCTGCATTACATAAAGGCATAAATTTTAAAAGGCGAGCGGGTGAAAAATGGTTTAAAGACAAAAGCATTAAAGCGTGAAAACATCAGCATTCGCCTTAAATCTTTTACTTCTACCCCCCATTAACTCCTCAAATTATCTTTCTGCAAAAATACAACAGAATGACTAAACAAGAGAAGAAATCAACCGTTTTTCTTTTAAAATCACAACTTCTAAGTATTGTTTACAAACGTAAATGCTTGCATTACACGTTGTTTCTAAGATATAGATCTCCATATCGCTTACGAAAAAACGTTGGCAAGGCAGGGTTAGGAGCTATTCTCCCAACCCTGCCTTGCTCATTAATAAACTCAACTACAAGAAACTGTGCCCTATTTTACATTTGGCAAACTTGCATCCAACTAAGCTATGTTTCAACTTTGACGCAGATTAAAATCAGTCAACTGAGACCTAATTAGCAACCCGAGAAAGAATGTTGGTCAGTGTATTATCAATAAGACGTAGCAAATCGGGATAAGCAACGATGGCCAGAACTTGGTTAAGCCCCTTTCGCAACTCAACATCGGCATAGAGTAAAGCCTGAATATTGACGAGTTGATCAGAACCTAATTTGTTTTGTGCTAGTACTTCGTTGAGCACTCCATTCTGTAGTGCGACAAGTATGACCTGCCGAACGAGTTCACTGGCCTCTTCAACTTTGGCTTTCTCTCGGGCATAAGCCCTATAGAAATAATCAACGCTTTGATTTAAGTGTTCGGCAAGCAGTCGCTTGCGTTTTTTCCGTCGGCCAGAGGCCGAATCGTTCTCATCAATTGCACCTGCGCTTCCCGCCAACTTCACAGAAGGTCTTATGGCTGCCAGCAGTGCCTGTTCACCTTGGTTGTACTCCTTGAACAGTTGTTCTGCTCGAACCAACCACATCTCAATAGCATGGGCATAATTGGCAATCCCATCATTACTTAAGTCGGCTATGGGGGAGACCTCGCGCAACATCTCTTCCGCCTTGTCTATGAATAGCGTGATGGAATATCTCATAACAATAAGTGTTTGATGTTTGACATTATTCTAATGTGAGGTAGTAGTTGTTCAAATCCTTATCTTTAACAGGATCTTCCTCACCGTTATCATTCTTCTTCACCAGTTCGAAGGCATCTTCTTTGATAAAAAGTTTCATGAGAATGGGCTGCCCTCCTGCCACTTCAAGCTCTTTTACCTCGTTGGTTTGTGCGGTTATGCCAATGTTAGAAAGCATTCCTTCTCGCATCGGAATTATATCCAGCAGTTCTTTTTTCAGTCGTGCCTTCAACTGAGCGTTGTTCTTTGCAGCCATGGTTCTTGATGGTTTCTTTATTTTAGACGCCTTTTTAATGCAGTCATCGAGATACTGATCCAGCATATTGACGTCTACTTCTTTCGATTTTCGCAAATGAACACTCAGTCTGTTGGTGTTTTGGATAAGCGCCTTGTTAATGGTTATGAAACCTTGTGGAAGTCTATTGGGGAGCACTTCATTGCGTTTACCACCCTCTTGGTACATTGTACGGAAAATCGTACGTACGATTTCCTTCTTCGGTAAGCCAGGATGTGGGTTATAAACAGTTTTATGAGCCGTCTCTTTTATCGCCACAGGTATTGTGAGTTCAATATTAGGAAGGCGCACACGCGGTACAGGAAGACTGCGCAGAAGCTTGTCTTGGGCATAATATCCAGCTAAGGCAATGCTTGCTTCATCAGCCTGCTTTCTCGCTTCGCTGATTTGGGAGAGGATGTTCCCAAGAAAGTCGCTTAATTCTATCATAGTGTTTATAAATTTATGAAGGAAAATTTTGTGAAGTTCGGCAGGCAGTAGATAAAACCTTTGCAAGCGGGCACTATGCCTGCCGAACAAGTTAATTGTTATTCAGAAGTTCTGGAAAGAACCATGCTTATTTACCCGATTCTCCTGATTTCTTCTCTTCTGTTCCTGACTTCTTCTCTTCAATTGCCGATTCGAGGATGCCAAGCAACTTCTCCATACCTCCAGGTATCTCGTCCTGCACAGCACGCACATGTATAGCCATTGTGTAGGTACGCTCTACCTTGTTGCCGGAATTGGTGCTGCTCTTGTAAGAGAACGACGCCTTCAAGCCTACAGAGCCTCCTATCCACCTTTGTTTGAACTTCAGACTGGCGTCGGCAGACATATCTGTCGTTTTTTCCTTATGTTCAATGGCATTGATTTTTGCGTTGAAATCGATCGTTGCTTCCTCTACGCGGATGAAAGGAATGGGGATAAGCGAAAGGAATGGCACTTGCAATTCCATCGTTTCCGTTTCCGTCTTCTCTTTTCCTTCCTTGTCGGTTGTCGACACTCGTTTCGGATATTTGAAGATTACATACTGGGGCTTACCTTCTTGGTCAAAGCCCAAATTCTTAATAAACTGAACGGTGCTCTCTGCGGCCAAGGCTTGTGCCTCAACAACTGCTGATAACGGTCCGCCGATTAGGTTTTTAAAATCCAAACTGGCTAATTCTTTGCCATAATTTGAGTCTGCCATAAATTAAAAGATTAAATGTTAATACTTAAGTTAACTTGATATCACGTGATAAATAAGTCTATTCTGGTTTTCACGGATAAGCCAACGCTAGGCTTACCGCTATTGGGTTAGTTTATAATAGGCTGTAAGATTCCCCACTACAATACAAGTCTGTTTTATGGGGGCTTTTGCCTTGATTCAGGCTTTGGTTTGATGGCATCCTAAATATGGTAAGATAGGTACAAAAGCAGTGAAATGCCGCCATTAAGTACTCCTGAACGTTTACATCTGAGGCGACAGTGTCGCTACTAAACTACCAGTCTTTGCTTACTACCGCAAAATTAGGCGCAAATTTTGAGATAACACCTATCATCATCGGACATAAACCTATCATCATGAGACATTCTCGCCTCTCTCCACCTATCACTATCGGACATGTAATGGCCAAATTATATTGCATAACAACATGTTAGCAGTAACATGTTTATGTTTTTTAACACAAATAATCCACATAAAATGCACTTGCCCTGTATTAAAGTTCAATAAAAAATGTATCTTTGCAAAAGCACAATAAGACCTAATGAAACTTTTTTTCTTTCTATACTAACCACTAACCATCAGGATTATGCAGCATTCTAAACGCAATACTCAAATTGCATCAAAACTTAACCATAGTTTTCCAGCAAACTATAGACACCATCGCCCTACATTATGGCTGCTCATGACATGGATTGTGTATTGTTTTCTATTTGTCTCATGTGCAAAGAAGAGCATCACTTTCACCGCAAAACAACGCAAAACAGCCGACAGTATCATACATACTGTAACTCATACCGACTCGCTCGCCCTCTTACAAAAGCAATTGGAAGACCAAGGAGATAAGCTTGGCAGCATCGTGGCACTAAGAGTATGGGGTAAGGCACTACGCAATGAAAACCGTTTTGAACAAGCATTGAAAGTCCATAGCAAGGCATTGCAGCAGGCAGAATCCATCGGCGACACGCTAGAATGGGTGCAAGCGTTGAACAATATGGGTACAGATTATCGTCGAATTGGCATGCTTGACCTAGCCCAAGCGTATCATTATCGGGCATGGCTGCTCAGTAAAGAATCCGCCGACACCTCGTTTTGGGCAAAAAAAAACCGCACCGTATCACTCAATGGGCTGGGAAATGTCTACATTACGATTGGAAATTACAAACGAGCAGACAGCATATTACGCCTCGCACTGGAAATTGAAAGACAACTGAACAGTGTACTGGGACAAGCTATTAACTACGCTAACCTGGGCTACATTCATGAACACAACGGAAGTATCGACTCGGCATGGGTGTACTATCGCAAGTCGATGACGTTGAATATCGAGGCTGGCAGCAACCTTGGCATTTCGCTCTGTCATAACAATTTCGGCTCGCTCTACCAAAAAACCAAACAATATAACAAGGCTATCGAAGAATTTGAAACGGCTTACCGATTGATGAAGGGTTCAAAAGACAAATGGCATACGCTGAGCATTCTCATTTCCCTTGCAGAGATATACCACACCACACAAAGCTACGCTAAGGAAATGGAATACCTCGCCAAAGCAAAGAAAACGGCTCAAAGCATCAAGTCGTTAGAACATTTGGCGAAAATCCACACCTTATATTATAGGCATCATAAGCAAGCGGGCAACTACCAGTTAGCTTTGGTCTACCACGAACTAGCCACAGCACAGCAAGATAGTTTACTCAACATGGAGAAGATTAACCGCATTCAGAACGTCAGCCTGAACATCGAGCGAACCTATCAGGCGCAAAAGATGGATAATGCCAAACAAATAATCGAAAAAGAGCGCACCGCATGCCATATGGGCTTTACCATATTAGGGGTTACCTTAATTGCACTAATAGGTACAATGCTGTTTTTTCTCTACATACAATACAGCCATAAGCGCAAGCGAGTGCAACAAAAAACAGCAACTACACCTATCCTATTCAAGAAAAACTATGAAACAAAGTACAACACGACGAAAGATGCCGACCTACGATTTCTTGAGAAGGTGTCGAGTATTGTTCATAGGCAACTCAATAACAACAAAGAGGCTGACGTTTCTATCGTCGCCGCTCACATGTGCATGAGCCCACGGCAGTTTTATCGCAAGATAAACGCCATCACTAGCTATACACCATCAGCTTACATTCTACGTCTCAAAATTAAAAGGGCTACAACTTTGCTTGGTAACAATCCCCAAATTAGTCTTGGCGAGGTGGCCGACAAGTGTGGATTTAGCGAATACCCTAACTTTGTGCGGGCCTTCAAATTGGTATACGGCGTAACGCCAACTAGCTATCGAAAGGAACACTGCACTTGAAAGGGTATGGACTGCTGGGTGAAACAACCTAGCAAGGATGAAGTCGTCTTGACTTTTAATAATTTATAAATAGAGAGGAGTTTGTTATCTTTGTGATGCCAACACAAGATAAACACTCCTCTCATATAC
>CAUPVH010000063.1:0-7312 GCA_963514635.1 uncultured Prevotella sp.
CCTTCATGGTGATGCTTGAGAGGTTGCGCACATTAGAGAAATGTACCTTCAAGGTTTTTTTCGGCAATATCAGCTGCCTAGAAGCAACTTCGAATGTAGGATTAGATGCCGTCTTCAAAGCGTTGCGCAACACGTTCATCCGTTTCCACGAGCCCCACTTAGACAAGGCATAATCGATATATTTCAGGACCTCGCTCTTTTTCACCTTCTCCGATTCGTACATTAAGCTGTAACGATAGATGGCCAATTCGGCAACTTCGGGCAGGTCGGCATATACGTTGATCAGCGAATCGAGTTTACGAACGATGGGCAACTTATCAAATTTGCATGTGTCCTCTTCCTCTTTTTCCTCGTTAACGCTATCCGCAAAGTTGGTTTCCGTCTCTTCCAACATCAATCTTGCCAGCAGGCAAGCTGCTCGCCTGTTTCCTACCTTCTCGTAATAGCGATACAACAAGGCGTACTCACCAGCAGCAAGCCCCAGCACATGCAGCAGGTCGTTATTAAAGACGTGACTATCCATGCCAGGAACCAGCAGCGGTTCGTAACCTTTGGCCGATGTCTTGGCCAATAGTTCGGGGTGTTTAACCGACAAGTTGAAATAGGTTCTGGACTTACTGCCGTCACCATCTTTCAGTTCGTCGTACATATTATATAGCTGCCCCAAGGCCGACTGGTACACGGCTGCCAACACCGGCATTTTATCTCGCACGGCCAGTTCGGCCGCTGCTATTCTCCTTACCTCGCCTTCGAGAGAGTCGGGAGAGATGCTCACCATCACCTGTCCTTTGCAAAAAACGGCTTTAAGCATCGACCCATATTGCTTTTCGGCCTTTGCCTTCTTTTCAATCTGTTGCAAAACGCCCATAGCCGTCCGTGGCAAGTCTTTCTTCCTTGCCACATTGTACTGTTTCCACAATGCGTCGTAATTGTCGGCAAAAACAGTTTGACATACCATTATTAATAAGGATAATGCCAATAAAACAGCTTTTCTCATACGCTATTGTTATGTTTTAAGGCGAGGTTAATTAAATTCGGGACGCAAGGATGTGCAACTCTCCTACATGCAAACAAAGCTCTGCCATGCCTGTTTAGAACCCGCGCAACTAATGCAAAAGTAAAAAAATATCTCTGAAAAGCAAAACTTTACTTCCTCGTTTTTATGCCTTTAACGAATAATATGGATGTTGCGGCACGTTTTCGTAATTAAATAACTAACTTTGCCTGAAAGAAAAAGATAAACAATGAGAAATATGAAGCGTTTAAACTATCTTCTTATCAGCGCATTGGCAGCCCTCATGTTGGCCTGCGGAACGTCCAGCCAAGTGCCCATCACGGGGCGCAAACACTCGCTGCTCGTATCAGATGCGCAAATACTTAGCCTAAGCAAGCAAGAATATTCCAAGTTTCTGAAGAGTTCCAAGCTATCAGCCAATGCCGCAAACACGGCTATGGTGAAACGCGTTGGCCAACGATTGGCGCACGCCGTGGAAACCTATCTGGTGAACAACGGCTACCAAGACGAGATAAAGAACTTTGAATGGGAGTTTAACCTCGTGGCCGACAATCATGTAAATGCCTTCTGCATGCCTGGCGGAAAGATTGTGGTTTTCGAGGGATTGCTGCCTGTAACCCAAAACGAAGGCTCGTTGGCCATCGTGTTGGGCCACGAGATTGCACACGCCGTTGCCAAACATTCGGCCGAACAGATGTCGAAGAAGATGCGCCAAGCCTACGGCACACAGATTGGCGGCAGCATACTTGGAGCTATCGGCGGCGAGACGGTGGGCGGACTGGCGCAGGTGGCGGCAGGGCAATACTTCTCGTTTATGAACCTGAAATACTCGCGCGACAACGAGTCGGAGGCCGACCACATGGGACTTATCTTCGCAGCTATGGCCGGTTACGACCCCTCGGTGGCTGTGGGCTTTTGGCAACGCATGGCCGCAAAGTCGGGTGGCGGAAACAGTTCCGACATTTTTAGCGACCACCCCTCGGATGCGAAGCGCATCGCTGCCATACAAAAACTGCTGCCCGAAGCCATGAGTTACTACAAGGCCTCTGGCAACGCGCACACCAACACCCCCGCAACAACGAACACAAAGCCAGCCAACACACAACCCACCAACAAGAACAAGGGTTCGAAAGGCGTGTCGGCCTCTGGCTTATATCGAAACTCTAAGCGCAAATAGCGTAACAAAAAGAACATGCCGAACGAAGAAATGAAGAAGTTTTGCCTCGACCTCGACGTCGTGGCCGTTGAGCGGCTGAATGCCCGCTACGTGCTTATCAGGCTCACCCACGCCCAACCTTTGCCCCTGATGAAACCTGGGCAATTTGTTGAAGTGCGGGTAGACCACTCGCCACAAACCTTTCTGCGACGTCCCATCTCCATCAACTACGTAGACATACAGCGCAACGAGATGGGGCTGTTGGTGGCCACTGTGGGGCACGGCACACGCCAAATGGCCTTGTTAAAGGCTGGCGACACGCTTAATTGCGTGTTTCCTTTGGGCAATCCTTTCACCCTTCCCACATCGCCCGATGAGCGTTTCCTGCTCGTTGGCGGCGGCGTGGGCGTAGCACCGATGCTCTTCCTGGGGCAAAAAATCAAGGAAATGGGCGCACAACCCACATTTTTGCTAGGCGCGCGCACGGCAGCCGACTTGCTGGAAATGGACCTCTTTGAACGTACGGGGCGCGTACTCGTTACCACCGAAGACGGGTCGGCTGGCGAAAAAGGTTTCGTTACCAACCACTCGGTACTGCAAAACGAAACGTTCGACATGATTTCCACCTGCGGACCCAAGCCCATGATGATGGCCGTGGCACGTTATGCGCGCGAAAAAGGCACGGCATGCGAGGTGTCGCTCGAAAACTTAATGGCCTGCGGCATTGGCGCATGCCTCTGTTGTGTGGAGAAAACAGTAGACGGAAATCTCTGCGCATGTAAAGAAGGACCTGTGTTTAACATTCAAAAACTGCTTTGGTAATGGCCAATCTCAATACGAATATCGGCAATTTGTCGATGAAGAACCCCGTGATGACTGCCTCTGGCACCTTCGGTTATGGCTTGGAGTTCGAAGACTTTGTGCCGCTTGACGGCATCGGCGGCATCATCGTAAAAGGAACAACCTTGCATCCACGACAAGGTAACGACTATCCGCGCATGGCCGAAACGCCACAAGGCATGCTAAACTGTGTGGGATTGCAGAACAAAGGCGTTGACTATTTCGCCGAACACATCTATCCCAAAATCAAAGACATTGACACACGCATAATTGTGAACGTGAGCGGCAACACGCCCGAAGACTACGCAGAATGCGCTGCACGTATAGATGCACTCGAAAACATACCTGCCATTGAGCTGAACATTTCGTGTCCCAACGTGAAAGAGGGGGGAATGGCCTTCGGAACAACTTGTGCTGGAGCTGCTAGCGTGGTGCGCGCGGTGCGTGCACGCTACGGCAAAACGCTTATTGTGAAACTTTCGCCCAACGTTACCGACGTAACGGAGATTGCACGAGCAGTTGAGGCAGAGGGTGCCGACAGCGTTTCGCTCATCAACACGCTTATGGGCATGGCTATCGACATCGAACGGCGACAGTCGGTTTTAAGCATCAACACGGGTGGCCTAAGTGGCCCTGCCGTTAAGCCCGTGGCCTTGCGCATGGTGTGGCAGGTAGCAAAGGCGGTGAAGATACCCATCATCGGGTTGGGCGGTATATGCAATGCCACCGATGCCATCGAGTTTATCATGGCTGGCGCATCGGCCATTCAGATTGGCACCGCCAACTTCCTCGACCCTACCGTTACCATTAAGGTACGCAATGGCATAAACCAATGGCTAGACAATCATGGTGTTAAAGACATCAAAGAGATTGTAGGGGCGGCTGGATAAACGGTTTTATGGGCGCATTAAAGTATGCTTGCCGTTAGGCCATACATTCGGAAATATCCCAAATCCTCGCTCAAAATCATCGAGCAATGGGCAAAGAGTGTTTATCTTGGTTTAGCATCACAAAGATAATTAAACTCTTCTCATAGAGGTCTTAAAAGTCAAGATGGTTTCAACATGTCAGAGATAAGATTAACAGCAAATAGTCCAAGATATGTTAGTGCATGGGAAATAGAGAATGACCTATACGACTTTAGCAAAGTAATAAATAGAAGTCGTCTTGACTTTTACATTTCTATAAATTGAGAGGAGTTTGTTATCTTTGTGATGCTAAGTCAAGATAAACATTCTTCTCATTTACGAAGTGTAGGACAAATCAAATCATTGGCTTATAACTCACGAAAACCCCACAACTACCGAAGGCATCAGCTTACAAACTCATCAACTCACAAGCTCACAAAGCCTCCAACTCAAAACCTTAAATTATTATCTTTTATTTTACAACAGCACCCTAATTTCCACTCCGTTCTAGCGAAAAATTAGGTCATAAAGTAGGTAATTTGCCACTATTTCTAACCTTTCACGCTTTTCATTTTGTCTATTTTCAAGAACAGAACCTGCATTTAGCACCATTTTGCCTTTCTAGTTTGTTCGGCAGCTCATTATTATTTACGCCCCATTATGCCCTTTTAGCCCCTAAAAACCCACTTTTTAATGACTATTTTACCCCTTTGAGCCATGTATTTTATGGTTCGAAAAGGTTTTGCATATACCATTTCAGCGTATATTTATGCTCTTCACCGCGCATTTAGCGGCATTTTGCCTTGCGTTTAGCATCAAAACACGTTGCATTTAGCATCAAAACGCGTTGCGTTTAGCACCAAAACACACTGCGTTTAGCACCAAAATGCACCCTATTTAGCACCAAAATGCACTGCATTTAGCGGCAAATAGCCCAAAGTATGGTGTAAATTGCGGTTTTATGCAATGCGTATTCACTTTGCAGGTATTTGCAACTAACCCCTTATTGCCTTAAAACAAACCTTCGCGAGAATCGATTTTTTGCGGCAAGGTGGGCAATTGGCTGACGAAAAGGGCACTCAGAATGTTAAAATTCTCACTAAAAACTAGACAAAAAAAACATTCTGGGGGGTTAAGAGATTATAGGTTTGTGAGGTTGTAAGTTGGTGAGTTTTATAAGTTAGGGAGGTTATAATGTGGGGAGTTTGAGAGTTCATGAGTTTTTAAGTTGATGAGTTTTATAGGATGGGGAGCTTGTAAGGTGGTTAGTTCATAAGTTAATAAGGTTTTGAGTTCATGAGTTTTATAAGTTGGTAAGTTTGTAAGGTGGTTAGTTCATAACTCATAAACTTTTAAACCCATGAACTCACAAACTCATTAACTTATAAACTCATCAACTCAAAAACTCACAAACTCACCACCTTACAACCTCACAAACTCAGCCATTCAAAGGCTCAAAACCTTAGTGTATCTTGAAGAGTTCTTTAATTCCACCAAGGCTACCCAGTAAGTTTGTAGCCTCGTAAGGCAGGTAAACCGTCTTGGTTTGGTCGCCTTGTGCCAACTCTTGCATCATGGCAATATACTTTTGTGCAAGCAGATAATTGGCCGGATTGGTGCTCTGCCCAACTGCATCGGTAATCTTTTGAATGGCTATTGCCTCGGCCTCGGCCTTGCGAATGCGTGCTTGCGCCTCACCTTCGGCAAAGAGAATGGCCTGCTGTTTGGCAGCCTCAGCGCGGTTAATGGTAGAGGTCTTTTCACCTTCCGACTGCAAAATCACGGCTTGTTTCTCACCCTCGCTGGTAAGAATGGTGGCGCGTTTGTTACGTTCGGCTTGCATCTGTTTCTCCATCGCTTGCAAAACGCTCGATGGCGGGATGATGTCTTGCAGCTCAACGCGGTTCACCTTGATACCCCACTTGTTGGTTGCATCGTCTAACACCGAGCGAAGTTTGGTGTTGATGGTGTCGCGCGAGGTGAGCGTTTGGTCCAATTCCATTTCACCGATGATGTTACGCAGCGTGGTTTGAGTAAGTTTCTCAATGGCGTTGGGCAAGTTGTCGATCTCGTAAACGGCCTTAAATGGGTCCACAATCTGGAAGTAGAGCAAGGCATTGATTTGCATTTGGATGTTATCTTTGGTGATAACGTTCTGCTTGTCGAAGTCGTACACTTGCTCACGAAGGTCGATTGTACTCGAATACGAGTAGCGGCGGTTGGCCATTCTTACGATGGTTTTCGCGTTATCCACAAAGGGTATGATGATGTTGATACCTGGTTTGAGGATTGCTCGAAACTTACCCAACCGTTCGATGATTTTCGTTTCCGACTGGGGAATAATTACAAGCGACTTCTTAACGAAGACAATGGCCAGCAATATTGCGGCGATAATTAAAAAAGTTCCTAGAAATTCCATTATTGATTATTGTTTTTGGTGTTATTCGATTTAGACGTTTACAAGATATGAAGTTCGTGCATGCGACGCCGTTTTGCGCGAGAAACTGCCTTAATGACAGCCTTGGCCACGGCAATCAGGTGCAAAACCCTGCCGAGTGCCTGCCAAACGCACGCACTCTACCTACTTACATGTTATGGGCGCAATCCTTTTCAGACACGTTCAACCGTGGCGATGATGCTTTCCATCTTAACGATGCGCACCTTCTCTCCTATTTTAATAAGCGACCCGTCGGCCGAAACAGCGCGCCATTCGTCGCCGTCTACCTTTACATAGCCGCTGTGTTGTGGCTGCACATCTTCTATCACCACACCCACGCGCCCTTCAAGTGCGTCGGCATTGCTCTTTCGTTCCTCCTCTTCGCGGTGCAGATATTTCATCACCACAGGCCTAACGGCGAAGATAGACAAGATTGAAAAGAAGGCGAAACAAACCACCTGGCCCCAAAACGGGAAACCAAGCCAGCAGCCTAGCATTGACGAAAGGGCGCCAATGGCGAAACAAAGGATGTAAAACGTGCCAGAGGCCATTTCTATTATTAGGCATAATAGGCTTATTAGTAGCCAAAATAGCCATTGATTTGAATTGAGGTATTCGAACATCTTTGTGGTATTTTGATTGTGTTTCCAAAGTTAGACAATATTTGTCAAACTGCAAAATAATTGTGAGAATAATTGAAATTTGAGTTTTTAGTATGTCCGAGAGCTTGTATTTTGTTGCAAAAAACTAATAAAATATGCACAAATGAAGTAAGTATTTTCAATCATTAAGAGGATTATTGTTTCATATTACAACCACTTTCACCTTAACTGTCCCAAGCATATCAAAAGAAAGAGCTATCACCTGTATAAGTTCCATTTTATCGCTTTACAGAGCAATACGCCCACTTCACGCAAGCACTACACCACGACAACCGATCATTCTGCAATGCTTTT
>CAUPVH010000064.1:0-7304 GCA_963514635.1 uncultured Prevotella sp.
AATATCTTTGTTCCCAACTCATAAGCTTCCTAACTTCTAAACTCATCAACTCAAAACGCTATGGGCTTGGTGCCTCAACCTCTCAACTTATAAACTTATGAACTCAGAAACTCAAATAACCTTCTTCCTCAAACTGCCTTCTCCCTTGGGCACACTTCACCTCGAAAGCGACGGCGAGGCCCTTACCTGTGTGCTATATGAGGGCGAGAAAGTTACGCATCCCAAGGGTGTTACGCTGCAAGAGGCACCCCAGCTGCCCGTTTTTGTTGCTGCCCGCGCATGGCTTTCGCGTTATTTTGAAGGCCACAATCCAGGCGCGCCACCGCCCGTTCGTCCGCAAGGCACGCCTTTTCAGCAGTCCGTTTGGCAGCGTTTACTCACCATTCCCTATGGCTCCACCACCACTTATGGTGCTTTGGCCGCGCACCTTGCAGCGCATAACGCCTCTGGACGCATGTCGGCACAGGCCGTGGGCCAAGCCGTTGGGCGCAATCCCATCAGCATCATCATCCCTTGTCACCGCGTAATTGGGGCAGATGGCACACTAACGGGTTATGCAGGCGGCTTGGATAAGAAGAAGTTTTTGCTGGGATTGGAAGGGAGTATGAAAGGTGAAAAGACTTATAAAGGTGAAAGAGTGAAAAGGTGAAAGAGTGAAAAGATGGCTGACGCTGTTTTAAAGGTGAAAGGGTGGAAAGGTGACAAGGTGAAAAAATGGCTCGCGCCATGCTCGCTTGTCAACTTGTTAACTCCTCAACTAGCAAGGGTGAAAGGATGCCTGCGGCTATTAACATGTTGGTTATCTAATCCAAAAAATCCCATTGATTCGCTTTATGTTCCTTATGTTCTTATGTCAGATATGGGGCAGAGTTTGCGTCAAACCCAGATATAAGAACTTGTCACCCCGTCAACTTATCAACTCGTTAACTGGTAAACTGAAACATACCCCAACCGCTATGAGGTAGATGGGGTATGGACACGTGCTAGGCAGGATTGGGTGCAAAATGCGCCCAACCCTGCCTGCAAATTTACCAACTACTTCGCAGTAGATTGGCCGTGGAATGTTGTTTTGTAAAGGTAGTTGTCGGTTGTTTATCTTACCGACAGGCGGAAATCGCATTCCAAATTCAATTCTGTTTCACGATAAAAGCAGACGTCTTGCATGGCGCTTATGTCTAACTCGCACCACAATGATGAATGCCTAAGCGTGTTAGAATTTTATCTGCAAACGCGTTTCGAGAATAGAGAACGTGTTGTTGTTGAATGCTGCGTTATCGGTTGCACGGGTCATAGAACCACGCACACGCCAAATCATGTACTTGTTGAGATAATAGTTGAAGGTCAACGACCAGTCGTGAACCTTACCACCATAGATGTCGGCACGCTTATCTGTCAAGGTTGAATAGTTGTAACCTGCAACAAGCTCCATCGAACCAGGGGCGGGAGTAGCAATACCAGCATCAGCCTTGTTGTAATCATATCCCTGGCCATTGAGCAGATAGCGCACATTACCATAGGCACCCCATGCGTTGTAGTTTGGCATAGCGTTTTCGCGCTTGATGTTTACATAGAAGTATTGTGCCTCAACGCCGAAGTTACCAAAGGCAAGGTTCATTTCCGGAGACACCTTCCACAGTGCTGTTGCGTCGGTAATGGTGGCCTCTTGTGCAGCTACATTAACAATACGAGTTGGGAATGGGGCTTTCAACGTGTACGATTTATGGCTGATGGCTGCATTCTTGTTGTATCGTGGCGACTCGTAAGCACCACTTACACCAACGTGAAATATCTTGCCGTGCTCTGTCATAGGGCGCCAAACCAGTCGTGTCATTGCACCCCATGCCTCGTTACCAAGCTTGTCGGCAGTCATCTTCATGGCGTCGTTCTCTGCAAAAACAGATGCCGTGGCGTGATACTTCTCGCCTGCATGAACAAACATCGCACCAATAAGACGGCTATTAAAGAACGCTTGGTTGGCCAAAGGCTCTTCCATTGTGATTTTAAAGCTTGATGAGGTGCCGCTCTGCAAACCAAACTGATGTACAAAGTAGCCCATGCGAATCAAGTTTTCTTTGTTGAAGTTATAATCCAGACAGATGTCTTTAAGCGAAAGACTTTGACGTGCAAAGCCAACGTCTACCTTTGCTTTCCATTTGCCGTACGTTGCACTTACGCCAACACGCACATCAGGAACAGCAACGCCATCATTAAGTTGTGCATCGAGCGTTTTATCTGTCGAGTGCATCACGCCACCATCCATCAGGATACGGCCTGTTGGCTTTACAACCAACTTTGGCTCTTCTTCTTGAGCAAAGGCTCCTGCACAAGTTATCAAGCCACAGGCTGCTATAAATATAATTCGTTTCATAGAGATGTTGATGTATCTATGTTTCTATAAAATGGGTTTCTATGTTGAAACTAGAAATGTTAGAGGTGGGCATAAGGAGTTAAGCCGAAAGCTTAGCTGTTAAGAAAGCAAGCCTAGTGGCTTAACCCTTATGACGCCTGATGCTTTATTGGTTTAGTTTGGAGCCTTAAAAGTACTCTTCGCTACTTTGCCTTCTTTCTTTAGCTTTGCAAATTCTTTCTTTGCCTTTGCCAATTGCTCTTGGAATGCTGGTTCTGCGTGCAGGCGTGCCACAACAGCTGCACTGATAACACGGGCTGCATCCACGTCGCTTTGCCAGTGGTAACCGCAGATAACGCGACTTTGGCCCATCTGATAACCGCGCTCAAGGATTTCATTTTGGCGGTCGACGTTGATTTCAGAAAGCACTAATGCGGTTGCCCAGCCGATAGCTGTATGGCCCGATGGATACGAACCATTGGTAGAAAGCTCTTCTTGTTGCTCAGGGTTGCAAGTCATTTCCTTATAGAAAGCAAAGGGACGAACACGCATGTAATGGTCTTTGGCACTGCGTGTAGCCAAGTCGCCTGCATCTTCACGCATGTTCACTACAAGCTTGTAAATCTCAGGAGTAGTCTCTTTGCTAATCTTAATGCCGAAAGCTTCCGAGAAAGCATTAGGTACACCGTCGCCGCCTACACGCGCATCTGCCACAGCTTGGTCGCCACGAGGCGTGTTGCGTTGCATCTTTCCCCACTGATATTGTGCCTGATCGTTTAGGAACATAATGCTACCAGCCTGTGGAGGAGGTGGAAGAAGTCCGAGTGAACTTGCCTGTTGTCCGTCTTGCAGATAGTATAGGTCAGGTTGTGTACGTACGTCCTTAATCTTTTTTGCAGCTGTTTGTGCGAAAGTGGTTACTGAGAACATTGCCAGCAAGCCTACTACTAATGTTTTCTTTGTCATTTTGGGTAGAGTTTTTAAATTATGAAAATGATAAAATGTTTAAATCAATGCCAATAGTAATATTGTTGCTGCAAAGGTATGGCGATTGTTGGTTACAAAATAGTTGCATCTTGTTTTTTACATAAAATAAACGGATGCAACTATTCGTAACCTATTGATTATCAATAAACACTCTTATTCTGTCAATTTCAGGATGTAATTCACCACACTGGCAGGGTTGGCTCTGCAATATTCGGCCAGAATGGCATTGTTGTTGCCAATCTTACTATGGTAAAGGCGACTGACAACAGGATTTAGGTTACCGTAAATACCTAACATCCCCGGTAGCAGTGTGCGCTTTACGCGGGGCATGGCCAATAGCAATATCAGCACACGCACTTGCTGATTGTTGGCTGTTGTAAAGTGTAAGGTCTCCTTGCAAATGTCTTTGTCGGTATAAGCAAAGCTCTTAAAGAACTGGTTAGACGTGTTTGCGATTTGGGTTGTTATGTTTCGGGTTGCCGATTCAATGTCGGCGAAGAGTTCAGCGTTAAACTTCTTCATTCTCCTTTCTTCGTTCTCTTGCACAACACGGTCGTGAACAGCGGCATATTCTTGCATCAATTGTTGCAAGGCATTCAGCTGTTTTACTTGTGTGATGCGCTTGTCTATTGTTTGCAGCACGCGTAGCAGCACTATACGGTCGCGGTTGGCGATGTCTTTTTCTATTGATAGCAACTCGTCTGCTAACGCCTTGGTCATCATTTCATAGCCTTTCTGCTGTTGCAACTGCTTGATACGACTTGAAATGTAGCCGCTGATAAGCTTTAACCCGTCTGGCGTGAAGATGTTTTCATACTGGTTCTTCACGGCAATGAAGTCTGTATATACTTCTGCAACGGGTCGTTGTTTGGACTCGTTAAGGATATGGTGCAGCTGTTCTTTCATTCCATCGTTCAATCCCTTAATCACAAGCGTGTCTTGTGTGGAGCGATGAAACTTGTTCAGTCGTTCTTTAAGTTCTTGTATGTGGTTTAGCCACACTTCATTCCTTCGGCATTGCTCGATGATAATTTCAAGATTGTCTGTGCTGCGCGCCTCTTCCGAATCGTGTATCATAGAATGACGTTCGTAAACATCGAACTGCTGGATACGCGAAATCTGCCCATTCAGATAGCTCACCATTTGCAGTGCCATGTCGCGATTTAGTTTGGCGATGCGTACCGACAGCTTGGCGAACTGCTCATTGCTGGCACGCACACTTTGCGAACTGATGTTCATCTCGTCAATCTCGTTGGTTATGCTGTCGATGGTGTTGCGTTCTGTCTCCGTAAGCCTGTCTTTTAAGCCACTTAATGTGGCCAAACGCTGGTGCAGGTCGTCTTTGTTCATCTGTAATTGGCGAAACGTTAATACCTTATGTCTGCGATAACTGAAAAAGATAATGGCCACTATGCAGACGATGGTGAAGAGAATCACGGCAATAAGTTGTAGGCTGGGCACCTTGTTGTCGAAGGTTATCCATTGGGCTGTTTCTTCCTTACCAGGAGTTATCTGCGCCACGCCGAGGTTAGACCCTATATATAAGGTGTTGCCACGGATGAAACCGGCCCGTGCATTGAAGTGTATGTCTGCAAAAAAGCTACCGCAATCCTCCAATTTTCCGCCTTTTATGATGTACTTGTGTATGCCCGTTTCTGGTATTGTATAAACAATGCTGTCGTTGATGCAGAACATGCGGCCGCATCCTTCGGCCCTTATCGAGTCTGAACCCAGAATTTGCAGGTGGTGATTGGTGAGCATCAGCAGGCGCGAAGGTCGCTTACCGTATGCGAGCAGACTGCCTATAAACACCTTATCCTCGGTTCCTACAACGCTCTTTACCTGATTGCCCTGCCCCACAAACACGCCATGATTGAGTGTAGCGATGTAAATGTCCTCGCTGTTTTCCACTTGTTGAAAAGCAGTTATGTACCTGTTGTTCATCGCTTTTATGGTATCAATCTTACCATCTCTTGCATCAATGGATAAAAGGTCGTCTTGCACGCCAATCAATATCCTGCCTTGGTGGGGCAGAAGTGCCATTGCGGTGATGCGTGTTGTTGGCTTAGCCAGTAGCTGAGGGCGCTTAAAAAGTTGATTGATGATGTAATGACTGCCAAGGTTCAACCTGAAAAGTTGGTTGTTTGCATTATAATAATAAATGTCTTCGCCATTGGCGTACATCTCTTTCGGCAACTCTTCGTTCTCAAAATCGTAAATCTTTGTGGCCGTTTGTTCGTCTGCTTTCTGGCGGAACAGTTCATGTTGGTTATTAACAAAGAAAAAGTCGTTGCCCGATGCGCACGCTGCTACCACTGGCGGGTTGGCATTAAAGAAGCCAAGATGATGCGGAATGCGCCACACCGCATTCTTAGTGAGCAATATTGAGAAACCGTTGCCATCGTCGGCAATGGCTATTTGGTGTGCATTGTCGGGGATGTTACTTCTTAATGGGATGTTAACAAAACGTTTAAGGTTGTCGGAAAGCAGAATACTTGATGAAGTGATGAAGTAGTAGGTTGAGCCGGCTTTATAGAAAGACAGAACGGGTTGGGGTAGAGCATAGGTCTTGCGGTCTGTTCCGTTAAAGTTTTCTATGCTTAGACGGTTATCTGCCAGCACATGTAGCTTGCCGTCGTAAACGGCCACATTACGTACGTTTTGCCCCTTGTTGCGCATGGTTGTCTTGTTCAATGCAAGGTCTATGCTTATCACTCCTGCTTGTGTAGCTGCAAAAAGCCATTTGTTGCCAACGCTGCTGAGGTTGTTTACCAAGAAGGGTTCGGCATACTGGTTCGCATGGTTTTCTTTAAGGGGATAAAGGGGTTTAAGCTCTTGCTGTTGCTCATTGAGCGACAAGGCAAACAGCCCTTGCGATGTGGCAACAAAAAGCTTGTCGCCGCTTATCTCTATGTCG
Organism: uncultured Prevotella sp.; assembly: GCA_963514635.1. GTDB lineage: Bacteria > Bacteroidota > Bacteroidia > Bacteroidales > Bacteroidaceae > Prevotella. Next base: position 6,252 of record CAUPVH010000064.1, read on the forward strand.
TAGGGCGAATAGCGGTTTCCTTTGCTTGGAATCTTAAACGTGGCCTGATGTATAAGCGTGTCTGCTGCAATGTTCCATAGTTGTAAACCCGCATTGCGTGTTGCAACCCATATTTGGTTTGCGTTGCGCGGGTTGCGTTCAATGTCATAAATGCGGTCCAGTACGGTGTAAAAACGCTTTCTCTCTTGTCCTTTTACATGCCATATTATGCCCGTTTCGCCGCCAATCCAATAGCCGTCTTTATCTACAGACAACGTTGACAATCGGTCGTCGTAGTGGAATTCTTTCTCCGATAACGACCTTGAAGTGGTTGTCTCCTTACAGCTGGCTAAGGTAAACAATAGTGTTAGGCAAACCCAAAGGGCGCAAGTGTTAGTCTTTATCTTTCTCTTAGGCCTTGTTGTCATTAGTATCTACTTTGTTTTGCAAAGATAACTAATTTGTCTGAATATGCTTGCAAACCTAAAAAGAATGATACAAAGCATGTCTAGTTTGGCTAGAACAACTAAAAAGCCTAGAAACCCTAGAATAACTAGAAACCCTAGAACAACTAGGATAACAAGAAAGCCTAGAACAACTAGAAAACCTAGAACAACTAGAAAACCTAGAACAACTAGAAAACCTAGAATAACTAGAAAGCCTAGAATAACTAGAAAGCCTAGATAGATAACCCCCCAACCAACTTACTAAATCTAACGCTTGTCAACAAGAAATGTCTTGTTTTCAGCACAAATTTTAACATTATGAGTGCCATTTTTCCAACCAATCGCCTACCTGCGAGCAAATAATCGATTCTCGCGAGGGTTTGTTTTGATGCAAAAGGGGGTTAATCTATGAATGCGGCAAAATGAATATTTATTTCAAATAGCCGCCATTTGCACCCATTATTGGGCTATTTGCCGCTAAATACACTGCAATTTGCTGCTAAATGCAATGCAATATGCCGCTAAACGCAGTGCGTTTTGCCGCTAAATGCAGTGCGTTTTGATGCTAAATGCAAGCTAAAATGGTGCTAAACGCAAGCCAAAACGCTGATAAACGCAAACCGAAAAG
>CAUPVH010000065.1:0-7246 GCA_963514635.1 uncultured Prevotella sp.
TTTTTCCAGGACTTCCGTTCAAGTGTCAGCGACTCGCTTAAAGCAGGCAAGTCGATGCGCTTACAGGGTATGAACTTGTCTCCAATAGCCGCACAAGTTGCAGCGGTAACAGAAAAGACTGCATCCACATTCACCGTCAATGTGTTTTCGGATGCACTGTCTGAAACAAAGAAGATATTGTTTACCCATAGCTACGACATTGATATTATGCCGTACGACCAATGGTTGGGAATCAGTATTCTGCCCCAATGCCTTGCCTCGTTTGTTACGCCTAATCATCCCGCGATAAACAATGTTGTAGCTAAGGCAGCGGGCAAGCTGAAAGAAATGTCGGGGTCTTCTGCATTTACCGCATACCAAACAGGTAACACAAATGAGGTGCGAAAGCAGGTGGCAGCCGTGTATGGCGCACTCCATGCCGAGGGCATTGTGTATCGTTCGGTACCTGCATCGTACGAGGTGGTTGGACAACGCATTACCCTACCCGACCAAGTACTTTCCTCTAAACTAGGAAACTGCATAGAGCTTACTCTGCTTTTTACAAGCGTGCTTGAAAGTTTGGGCATAAACAGCGGTATCGTTCTGCAAGAAGGACATGCCTACCTTGCCGTTTGGTTGGTTGACGACTGCTGTCAGTATAGCGTTTACGATGACGCCTCGTATATAGAAAAGAAATGTGCGGAAGGCATTGATGAAATGCTTGTGCTTGAATGCACACAGATAACAGCAGAATCAACTACTTTTGAAGATGCCCAAAGCATAGCTACAAAGCATCTGGCCACCACCGGCATCTTTGAAATGTTCATCGACATTAAGCGTTGTCGTCTGGAGCAAGTACGTCCGCTGCCCCAACGCACGATGAACAATGGCGTATGGGAAGTGCCGACGGAAGGCGTAAGCCATGACGAATGCATACTGAATGTTAAGGAACATTCTCGTTTTGACCTGACGATGCTGATGGACAGCAAACGTGAGGTAACGAAGATGGACATTTGGGAACGTAAGCTCTTGGATTTCTCGTTGCGTAACTCGATGCTTAACCTTTATCTGCGCCAGAAGGCAATTCAGTTTATCTCGTTTGACGTCGACCTCGTTGAAGACTATCTGCAAGATGGAGAAGAATACCTTATTTCTTGCAAGCCTAATGTTGGTTTTAACATCATTGGCGAGGAACGTCTTGTGCGTTCTAAGTTGTTGCCCGAACTACACGAGCTGATAACGAACGACATAAAACACCGTACGCTACACTCGTATCAGACAGAGGCCGAGACACGCTACACGTTGAAGAATATCTATCGCGCATCGAGGAACGCCGTTGAGGAAACTGGCGCAAATGCGTTGTATCTTGCAATAGGTACGCTTAGATGGTTTGAAACAGACATCAGCGAGAAACCGCGTTATGCGCCAATATTGATGCTGCCTGTGGAAATAGTATATAAGAAGGGCGACTACTATATCCGTACACGTGACGAAGAAATTGCTCTGAATATCACTTTGACAGAGTTCTTACGGCAGAACTTCGACATTACTGTTCCTGGACTTAATCCGCTGCCAAAGGATGATCATGGTGTGGATGTGAAAAAAATCTTCGCCATTATACGTGAGGTGCTGAAAAACAAAAAGCGTTGGGACGTAGAAGAAGAATGTATTTTGGGCGTATTCTCGTTCAGTAAGTTCCTCATGTGGAACGACATTCATAACCACAGACAAGAATTGTTGGATAATAATGTGGTGCGTAGTCTTGTGGAACAGAAACTTACGTTTACTCCAACCCAAGTGATGTCGGACTTGAAAGGCAAGGATAAAGAAGTAAAACCATCTGATTTGGCATTGCCTGTTCCGATAGACTCTTCGCAAATGGCCGCTGTAATGGAGGCCGGACAAGGAAACTCGTATATCCTTTACGGCCCTCCTGGAACGGGTAAGTCGCAAACCATTACGAACCTTATAGCTAATGCCTTGTTCCAAGGCAAGCGTGTGTTGTTTGTTGCTGAGAAGATGGCAGCCCTGAGTGTGGTACAGAAACGTTTGGAGAAGATAAATCTTGGTCCATTCTGCCTTGAAATGCACTCGAACAAAATCACCAAGCGCCATGTTCTCGAACAGCTGAAGAAGGCTTTGGATGCCGCTCACATCATACGGCCAGAGGAATATGCACGCATTGCTGACGAACTTTATGAGCAGAGATGCAAACTGATTGAGTATATGGAGGCCCTGCATGACATAAAGGGAGCGGAGGGCATGTCGCTGTTTGACTGCATCATCAGGTATGAATCCATTAATACCCCAGAGCTTGATGTTGATGCGAACGATGAAAAACTTAAACGACAGTTCCGAATTGAAAAGATGGACAGCTACTCACATCTGCTCAGTCAGAAGTATCAGGCAATACTTAGTATTACAGGCGCGCCATCAAAGCATCCGTTGCTTGGACTTAATATTGTTGAGGACGACTTAGTTGATGTCGGGCGTTTGCCATCGCGTATCAAGTCGGCATCCGAAATACTTCGCAAGGCAGAGGAGAACAGAGAGATGCTTGCGAAAGCTACGGGTATAAAAACAGATATACTAAGAGACTGCAACGACGGCATATTATCCCAAGATGGGACGGCATTATATAATGAGTGGAGAGGCATCAAGGCTAAATGGTTCTTACCTCGTTTCTTTGCTAAGAGGCGTTTCATTGCCAAGTTAAAGCAGTTTAATAGTCTGATTATAGAACAAGAGGTTGATGCACTTCTCTCTAATTTGCTTAATTATCAGCAGTTGCATGCAGAAATAGCAACAATACAGGATGTTGTTTGCACGCTCTTTGCCATTAATTTCGATGCCGACAGACTTCCAAGCAATGAAGAATTGAGGAGTTATGGTTCATGTCTTGACAACTGGCTTAGCCATACAGACAAGGCACGAGACTGGTATCAGTGGTGTGCGTATAAAAAGGAACTTGAAAATGAAGGCCTTGGCGTGGTAGCACGACATATTGAATTGGAAACAATTCCTGCGGAAACGTTGAAAGATGCCTTCTTTAAGCGAATATTCCGAAGTCTCGCTTGTGAGAAAATTGCATCGTCACAGGTTCTGAGAACCTTTGAAGGGGCTATATTCGATGAGACTATTTCGCGCTACCAACAGCTAACAGAAGAGTTTCAGATACTGAGTCAGAAGGAACTTTATGCCAAACTGGCCGCGAATGTACCACATGTAACAGACAGCATCGACAATAGTAGCCCAATTGGTTTTCTCAACAGGAACATAGCCAACGGCGGTAGGGGCATCTCTCTTCGCGATTTGTTCGACAACATTAACACACTATTGCCAAGGCTTTGTCCCTGTATGCTTATGAGCCCTATGTCTGTGGCGCAATTTTTGGACTTGTCGCAGAACAAGTTCGACCTTGTTATCTTCGATGAAGCGTCACAGATGCCTACAAGCGAGGCGGTTGGTGCCATTGCGCGTGGCAAGTCTGTAATCGTAGTGGGCGACCCCAAGCAGATGCCACCAACAAGTTTCTTCTCATCAACAAGTGTTGGCGAAGAAGAGCCCGACATCGACGACCTTGACAGTATTCTCGATGACTGCCACAGCCTTGGAATACCTTCGCTACAATTGAACTGGCACTACCGTTCAAAACACGAATCGCTAATTGCCTTTTCTAATAATGAGTACTACGACGGCGAACTGATTACATTCCCGTCTGTTGACGACCAGACTACAAAGGTAAAGTATTGCTATGTGAATGGCGTATACGACAAGGGTGGACGCCGTTCGAACAAGAAGGAGGCAGAAACCATTGTGGCCGACATCGTCAAGAGGTTGCAAAGCATCGATCATGCCAAGTACAGCATTGGCGTAATTGCATTCAGTCAGGTACAACAAAACCTAATTGAGGACTTACTGACCGAAAAGCTTGACAAGGACCAGAAACTAAGAGAGGCTGCTGACGAGTTGTACGAACCTATATTTATAAAGAACCTCGAAAACGTACAGGGTGACGAACGCGATATCATCTTGTTCTCTATCGGCTATGGTCCAGATAAAGACGGCAAGGTGTCTATGAACTTCGGTCCCTTGAACAACAATGGAGGAGAAAAACGACTGAATGTAGCAGTAAGTCGTGCTAGAAGAGAAATGATTGTATATTCGTCTTTGAAGGCATCGCACATTGATTTGAAACGAACCAAGGCTCGCGGTGTGGAAGGTTTGAAACATTTCTTGGAGTATGCCGAGCAACAGATACTCATTCAGGCAGCCAATGCCCACAAGGACAGTTCAGACCGCGTAATCTCTGAGCAAATAGCCAATGCGCTCAGGGCTCGCGGCCACAATGTAAACACCAACGTTGGACGTTCTAACTTTAAAGTCGACGTGGCCATTGCAGATTCTGCTGCCAGCGGCAATTATTCTATGGGTATTCTACTTGATGGTGAGGTTTATCACAACACCCAAACCACAAGAGACCGTGAGATTGTTCAGCCAACGGTATTGAATATGCTTGGTTGGAAAATAATGCGTGTATGGAGCGTTGATTGGATTAACAACCCGGAACGTGTTATCGCGCGTATTGAGAAGGCTCTACAACAGAAGTCAAAGCCAATAGAAACACCAGTTGGCAATGCCACTTTCGACGTTACAAAAGAAGAGGTGGAGGAAATAGAAAGCAATGAGCAAGACTATCAGGTATATAATGGTCTGGAGAACACTGGCTCCATGAGCGACGAGGTACTTGCAACGAAGATTCTTTCATGCGAGCAGCCTATGACACTGATGTATTTATGCAGATGTATGTGCGCGCATAGGGACAACACAAGGGTTACTCCCACGCTGTTGGCCTCGGTTAAGGATATTGCAGACAGGCAAATGTTTGTTCAAACCCTAGGTAATTCTACCATATTGTGGACTGACAAGGAGCACGCAGATGCTTTCAGTTGTTATAGGCAGGCTCACGGACGAGACATAACCGAAATTCCCCTAATTGAAATAATGAACGCCATAGCACTCACTGTGCAAGAGCAGCTATCTATCAAGACCGATGCACTAACGCTTCTTGTTGCAAAAAAGTTAGGCTTTGCCCGCCGCGGTGCAAAAGTAGACCAAGCTCTAAAAGAAGGCTTAGAAATGCTTTTAAACACAAAGTGCATCGTCGAGTCTGACGGCATGGTAAGATTGCCAGAATAAGAACAGGCATAATGGAAAGAGAATTGTTTGAACGCACAGCCCGAAAAGCAAGCAGCTTTCTTAATGCAATGTAGGGTTAACCCATTGGTCATTACCAATCCCCCCGACAATTTAGTTTTTGACAGTCAGCAAAGATGAACTTCTTTGCTGGCTGCTATGTTGGTGTACCTGTAAAAGAGCTATACCTTTTAGGGTACGCAAACCAAAGGTTTACCAAGTCGCAGAATCTATTTGGCCGCCCTTTATCCCACTATAAAATCGTCAATTCTACTCTTTACGCCGTCCCACTTCTGTCCATCTACACCGCACATCCATACCCCTACCCTTTCTCTTACACTTTTATAGGTATAAGCCCAAGCCCATAGTGCCACTTTCTTTTTTACAAATCACTATTTTTGGCGATTGCCAACAACCGCAAAATTCCCTAAATTTGCAAAATAAAAGAACCGCACAAGCCGAGAGGAAAAGAAGACTTGCGCCATAAAACTATGCACAATGAACGGTAAAATTGAAAGTAAACTGGCCAACGTACCCGAAACAATGCTCATCACACTTTGGGCCAAAGCAACCGAAACAGAACGCGCCGACGCACTGATTAAAGACGAAAAGGCCGTTGAAATGATGGACAAGATTGACTACGACTTCTCGAAACTCAAAAAGGCATCGTTCTCGCAATCGGGCTGTTGCGTGCGAGCCGGACTCATAGACATGGAGGCAAAGGCTTTCTTGAAAGACAATCCCGATGCTGTGGTGATACAACTAGGGGCAGGAATTGATGCGCGATACGAACGACTTGGCAAGCCCAAGGTGGGGCATTGGTACGACCTTGACCTGCCCGAAGCCATCGAACTAAGGCGAAAGTTGCTGCAAGAGTCTGATGAGAATACCTTCCTAGCTCAGTCGCTCTTCGATTATTCGTGGTGCGACAAGGTGAAAGCCACGGGCAAACCCGCGCTCATTATCATCGAAGGCGTAATGATGTACTTCGAACCCAAAGAGGTGCAGAGCTTTTTCAGCACCATCGCGCAACGTCTAGACAATGCCGTTGTACTCTTCGACATGCTGGCTTTTTCGCTTGTTGGCAACTCTAAGAAACACGACTCGCTGAAGAAAATGGGCAAGGAAGTGGAATTTAAGTGGTCGGTGCTTAACACCAAGGAAATGGAAACATGGAGCAACCGCCTACATCTAGACAAAGAATACTATATGAGCGACTACGACCACGGCCGTTTCCCCTTCATCTTCCGTATGCTTTACCACATCCCCTACTTCTATCGTCGATTTAATCAACGCGTGGTGAAGTTGAAGATTGGGGATTAGAATGCAATGAAGAATGAATGGATTGACGGAGTGGGCGAGAAGACGAGTGGACAAGTTAACCAGTTGATGAGTTGACTAGTTAATCAGTTGACAAGTCAACAAGCGGACGAGTTGACAAGTTAACAAGTAGACGAGTTAACAGGTTGACGAGTTGGTAAGTTGACTAGTTGATAGGCGAAGCCATTTTTTCACCTTTTCACTACTTCTACATCCGCTCGTGCTTATACATTTCGACACAATTGTTATAAAAAAGGGAACTATATTTCGGTAGTTCCCATTTTTTTGTTTACTTTGCAAACCGAGAACAACAGACAACAAACGCAGAAAGGAACAGACGGCAACCCAAACATTGGAACAGCAGGTCACACCCATACTCACCATCAACGGGTCCGACGGCACTGGCGGGGCTGGCATACAGGCAGACATCAAAACGATTTCTGCCCTTGGCGGGCGTGCCCTTTCGGCCATCACATCCATAACCGCCCAAAACACGTTGGGCATTCAAGAGTTCTACGACCTGCCTGCCGAAACCGTTAAAGGGCAAATTGAGGCCATTGTCAACGACATGCAGCCCGCCGTTGTGAAGGTGGGCATGATAAGAAGGGCCGACACTGTGGCACAAATAGCCCAACTGCTAAGGCAACACAAGCCCCGACACGTTATCTACGACCCCGTTATCGTGTCGTCGCAAAACGAGATGCTCATGGCGCAAGAGGTTGTACACGAGGTTCGGCGCAGTCTATTGCCC
>CAUPVH010000066.1:0-7160 GCA_963514635.1 uncultured Prevotella sp.
ATCCGCTTTACAATGCCATGCTCAACCAGAAAAACAGCCAACAATACACCGACATCACCAACAATTTCTCCATCGAGTGGCGGCCTTTCGAGGGATTCATCACGCGAGGGCGCGTTGGTTTGACGTGGCGAAACACCGAGACCGACGACTATAAGCCGGCCAAACACACGATGTTCGAAGCCGACGAATATCAAACGGAGGAAGGCAGCTTGCGCAAAGGGCGCTATAACTACGGCACGGGCAAGCTAACAAATTATGAAGTAGCACTCACGGCAAGCTATTCCAAACACTTCGCAGAGAAACATCTTCTGTATGCGGCAGCCAACTGGAATGTTACATCTAACTTCGCCCGCAACTACAACTTCGTGTTCGAGGGCTTTACAGACGAATACCTCGACTTTCCTTCCAACGCCTTGCAATACCAAAAAGGTGGCAAACCATCGGGCGGAGAGTCGCGAACCCGCGCCGTGGGATTGGTGTTTAACGCCAACTATTCGTTCGACAACAGGTATTACACCGACCTGGCCTACCGCATAGACGGCTCTTCACAGTTTGGGAAAAACCGCCGTTTCGCGCCGTTCTACTCGGTGGGCATCGGCTGGAACGTGCACAACGAAAAGTTCATGAAAAGCGTTCGCTTTGTTGATAGGCTCAAAATCAGGGCTTCTTTCGGGCAAACCGGTTCGCAGAAGTTCAGTGCCTACCAAGCCATAGCCACCTATTCTTATTATCTGAACGACCGCTACAACAGCTGGATTGGCACTTACCAAAAGGCACTGGAGAACCCCAATTTGGAATGGCAGAAGACAGACAAATGGAATGCAGGCGTTGAAATCAACCTCTTCGACAACCGACTGAACCTTGTTGCCGACGTTTATCTCGACAAAACATCTAACTTACTATCATCGTTAAAACTGCCCCTTTCTAACGGTTTCACATCATTTGTGGAGAATATTGGCGAGGTGGAGAACCGCGGCTTTGAAGTGAAAGCCACTGGCTTTCTGTTGCGCAACACCTCGCAAAGGCTTGCATGGTCGGTAACAGGCTCCATCGCACATAACAAAGACAAGGTAGTGAAACTGTCGCAAGCCTTGAAAGACGAGTATGCCAAGCGACTTCTTACGGGTGGGACAACGCCTAACAAAGTGATACGCGAGGGCGAATCGCAACACACCATCTATGCCGTTCAGTCGCTGGGAATAGACCCCAGCACGGGCAACGAGGTTTTTAGAAAGAAGAACGGCGAGCTAACCTACACGTGGAGCGCGGCAGACCGCGTAGCGTGCGGCATCAGCCAGCCCAAATTCCGCGGCACATTGAGCAGCATGATTCGCTGGAAAGATTTCACAGCCAACGTGGTTTTCGGCTATCGCTTTGGCGGACAGATATACAATTCCACGCTGGCTAACCGCATCGAGAACGCCGACAAACACTACAACGTAGACGAAAGGGTGTTTCGCGACCGCTGGCAACAGAAAGACGACCGTACATTCTTTAAGGGCTTGAACAACGAAACCATAACCAATGCAACAACAAGGTTCGTGCAAGACGAACGCACGCTCAGCTGCCAGAACATTCACCTTGCCTACATGTTCAGCAACAACCCGTGGCTGAAACGCAATTTGGGCATTCAGGTATTGACGTTGAGCAGCGACCTAAGCGACCTCTTCTATCTCTCGAGCGTTAAGCAAGAACGCGGACTTTCCTACCCCTATTCGCGGCGTTGCTCGTTTACCCTATCCGTTAGTTTCTAAACTTTAAACACCAAGACAATGAAATTTGGCAAATTTATCATAGCCTTGTTGCTCATTCTGGGCACAACCACGGCCTGCAACGATTTCCTCAACGTGCTACCTTCCACCGAAAAAGAGAAGGATGAGATGTTCTCTACGGTGGACGGCTGCCGCAGCGTGCTTATCGGAAGCTATATACGGATGAAGCAAACCAACCTCTATGGGGAAGAGATGGTGTGCGGAACAGTAGAGAATTTAGCGCAACACTGGACCTACAACGCTGGCAGCGTGGGCGAATATCTCAACAAATACGACTATAAGGCCGCCGTGGTAGAAACGGCGATGGGCAACATCTACAACAACCTATACAAGGTTGTGGCCGACGTCAACGGGTTGTTGAGCGGCATAGAGCAGCATCGCAGCGTGCTAGACGACACCAACTACAACCTCATCAAGGGCGAAGCCTTGGGTTTGCGCGCTTTCTGCCACTTGGATGTGTTGCGTCTTTTCGGCCCGATGCCCAACAATGTGCCCCCATCTAAAGTTCTTCCTCACGCCACGACGGTACCCAACCGCCCCAACGCCTTTCTCTCCTACTCCGAATTTACAACACAATTGCTCAAAGATCTTGACGAGGCGGAGAGCTACCTAAAAGACGACCCCGTGCGTTTGAAATCTATCGAGGCTTTGAACAAGGATGCGACATCGGAAGACAACTTCTTCACCGCCCGTCAACTGCGAATGAACTATTACGCCGTGTGTGCGCTAAAAGCTCGCGCCTATCTGTGGATGGGTAACAAGGAGAAAGCATTAGCGTATGCCAAACTCGTGATAGACGCCAAGACACCCGAAGGTAACGCGATGTTCCGACTGGGCACGCGCGACGATTGTTCGCGAGGAGACAAGACGCTTTCTGCAGAACACGTCTTCAACTTAAAGGCGAACGACCTGTCAAAAACATTGGGTACGGGGCGCACCTATCAAAAGCCTAAGGCCGAACTAACGGCACGCCTGTATGAGGCAGGCACTTCCGACATACGCTTCGTCAACCTGTGGGAAGAGGTGAACATCAGCTATTACAATCGCCCGTTCTACTTCCAGAAGTACACCCAAACGGAGAAGATGCCCACCCTTGCCAAGAACGTGATACCGCTCATCCGCCTTTCCGAGATGTATCTCATAGCGATAGAAAGCAGTCCGCTTGCAGACGCCAATGCCTATTACGCCACATTCTGCACAGCGCGCGACGTAACGCCCACCACGATGGCCAACGACAGCGAGCGGATTGACCTCTTGGTGAAAGAATATAATAAGGAGTTTTACGGAGAAGGACAGGCGTTTTATGCCTACAAGCGACTTGGCGCAAGCACCATTCTTTGGACCTCCGTGCCTGGTTCGGTAGAAACCTACGTAGTGCCTCTGCCAAAAGACGAGGCTGTATATGTAAACTAAACCATCAGAACAATGAAAAAAATATTATATGCCGCCTTGCTGTGTGCCCTCTTTACAACGGGATGCAAGGAAGACGAGAAGTTGCTCTTTAACGAAAAGGCACGAGCAGAACTGGTTAGCGAAAACCAAAAGGCACCCGCCGACCATCCCTTTTCATTTGTATGGGGTAGCGACACGAGGATGCGCGACACGGTTTTCATCCCCATTAGGGTGATTGGCGGGTCGGCTCCCACAAACAGGCACGTGCTTTTCGAGCAGGTGAGTGAATACATTGTAGACTATACCTACGACAATAAAGGCTACATCATAGACTCTACCGTTACCGAACGCACCGACAAAGCCATACCCGGCACACACTATGTGCCGCTGAACGACGAATCGATACGGCCTTTATTCACCATCAAGGCCGGCCGCGTTAAAGACAGCGTAGGCATTGTGGTGTTGCGCGATGCATCGTTGAAGAAAGCCAGCGTGCGTCTACGCCTGCGGTTGAAGGAGAACGAAGACTTCGCTTTGGGCGAACGCAGGTTGCAAGAACAAACCATCATCATATCCGACAAGTTGGAAATGCCCTCCAACTGGAACTACACCACCAAGGCCTACTTGGGTAATTACAGCGCACCCAAACACCGGTTGATGATGCAGGTGGTGGGCGGCAAGGTAGACGACGCATGGATTGCGGAGGTAAACAAGTCGCAAGAACTCATCGTTTACTGGCGCGGCAAGTTCATCGAGGCGTTGGAAGCCTTCAACAGCAACCCTGCCAACATCGCCTCTGGCTTAGCACCAATGCGCGAAGACCCCACCAACGCCAGCAGTCCGCTTGTCACTTTCCCTTCAAGGGTGTGACACAGCCGACACCTTTCTCTTTATCTAACCAACACAGACAATAACACGATGAAACATATAGCTATTTTCTCAGCCCTCGCAATGGCTTGTTTGCTTGGCAGTTGTTTCTCAGACAACGGCAACTACGACTATCAGCCGCCCATCAACATTCGCGTTACAGGGGTGAACGAGGCCTACACCGTTAACCCTACGGGTGATAAATTGCAAATCGCACCCAAGATTTATCCCGAAAACAGGCAATACGATTGCTTCTGGATGGTGATACCTGCCGCTGCATCATGGAACGAACAGGCCGACACCATCTCACGGCAACGCGACCTAGACTATAACGTGAACCTGAACGTGGGCAACTATAAACTGCGGCTATGTGCCAAAGACAGGGCCACGGGCGTGTTTGCCTACGAGCAATACGACCTCTACGTAACCACCGACATGGACACGGGATGGTGGATTTTGAAAAGCGAGAGCGACAGTGCCGACATCGATTTCTTCTCGGAAACGAAAGCCAAACCCAACATTGTGCGCGCCGCCAACGGCCACCATCTGCAAGGAGCGGCACAAAATCTTTACTTCACCATCAACTATTGGAACTTCAACACCGCCACCTTACGCGACACACGCGTCAACGCCGTGTTCGTTGCCAGCAACAAAGACTTGGCCGTGTTAGATTATTTCACGGGCAAAATAATCCGTGGTTATGAAGAACTCTTTGTGGAAGAACCCGCACGCCGCGAAGTGCGCGACATGTTCGCAGGCCCGTCAGACGTGCATGTATATGTGGGCGACTTTGTTTACACGCTCTTCAACTCAAAGTACGACATCTATAAACAGTTCGTTCTTAAAACACTGGGCGACTACAATCTCTCGCCCATCCACCATTCTGGGCGCGCACTCCCCCTGCTGTTCAACACCAAGAACAGCTCGCTGTGCAGCGTGAGCCGCACTTCGCCCGCCATCAACTACTTCGTAGACGGCAACGGGCCGCTTTCCCCAAAGAACATGAACATGGATCTTGTCTTCATGGGTGGGCGCACCACAGCGGCCTACAACGAAGGCGATGAGGCCTTAGCCATCGTCAAACGCAAAGACACGGGCAAATATCTCTTGCTCACCTTAAACGGGAAACCCAATGGGATGGACCTCAATCCCATACGCAAATCCGAAGAGTTGGACGGTTCGCTCAACATGTTACAGGCCACCCACCGCGCCTTGAACCAAAACAATCGTATCATCTATTTTGCCAAAGACAACCGCCTTTACGCCTGCAACCTCGACAACAACACCGAAACGGCGCAAGGCATCAGCTGGAATTCGGGCGAACAGGTTACTTACATGGAGTTCTTAAAGTATGCGCCATACGGGTTAGACAGCACATGGTTCGACTATCTGGCCATTGCCACCGCCCAAAACGGACATTATAAGCTATACCTGCACCCCGTGCCGGCGGGCAATGTAAAGCCTGCCGTCAAGGTGTTGGAAGGTAAGGGCGAGGTGAAACGCGCTTGTTTCATGAGCCAAACCAAAAACGGTTTCTACACCTCAACCCTGTTCTAAGTGCCGAAACCTCCTTTTTCGGCAAACAAAACTCTTTGTCCAAGGCACAACAAGCAACGCCACATTATCTCAACAACAGCAAATTAAACCCATCATTCCAAACATTCAATGAAAAGAACAATAACGGTTCTCACCGCAGCATGCCTCTGCCTCGCATCGTATGCAGCCATCGTCATTCGCGGGACAATAGCCCCCGACCTGGGAAACAAGGTAAGCCTTTACGCCATCAACGATGGACTAGATAGTCTTTGCGCCACTGCACAAGTTACCAGGGGGAAGTTTGTGCTCAAATCGGCTGTGCCTTACAATGGGCTTTATGTACTTAGCACCGACGAAAACAACAAGCTAAAACATGCCATATACCTGAAAGACGGCGCACAACTGGCCGTAAACTATGGCAGCAATTTGGTTGTGCAGCCTACAAACGGCAATACCCACGAGAAAGATTTCGCCCTTTGGGCCACCAAAAGTGCGCCGGTGTTCTACCATGCCTACCTCTATAACCACACGCCAGGGGGAAAGACGGTAAAGCCCCAGCAATTCTTGAAAGAGATGGAAGTGCTGAAACAAACCGCCGCTGCTTTGAAACATAAGGCGAATGGCAAGGGAGACAAGAACAGCTTGCTGCAACTGAAAATAGATGCCGACCTTGCGTTCTACATGCTTTCCTATCGAAAGAACAATCCAGACGCCATGGACGACAACTTCATTTCGCCCGCCGCACTGCAAGACTACAAGCAACTGTTTAGCGACAAAAGCGTGTTGCGCCTGCCCTACGCTCCTGAGATGTTGGCTCTTTATGTAGATTACCTTGCCGAAAAGCAAAACATCGGCAAGGAAGACTATCGGCAACGTCTCTCGCTTTTGTCCAGCGAACCGTTGCGAGAAGCCTATCTCTACCAAGTGGCACAAGGCCTGAACTACGACGAGAAGTACACGGCACTGCTCCGCGCCTGGGGAGACACTCCCCTATCCTCGCGGTTACAGCAGGCGTTAAAACCCATCGAAGAAGCATTGGCCTGGTCGAAAGTGGGACAAACCGCCATCGACTTCCGCGGCATTCGCCCCGACAGCACAACACTATCGCTGAGCGATTTGCGCGGAAAGGTGGTTGTTATAGACGTCTGGGCTACGTGGTGCGCACCCTGCATCCGCATGATGCCCTATTTCAAGCAACTGGAAAAAGAATTGTCGCACCCCGATCTCGCATTCATGAGCGTCTGCCTTGGCGTATGGGCGGAGAGCGACCGCTGGGAAAAGCTCATTCAAGAGCACGGCCTCACGGGCAACCTCATCTTTATCGACAGCTGGACCAAGGGTTTCGCCGTAGACTATCACGTAACGGGCGTGCCCCGATTTATGCTCATCGACCGCGAAGGCCGCGTACTATCTTTCGCTGCCCCCGCCCCCAACAAGCCCGAACTAAAAGCAATGATACTCGAAGCATTAAACGCAAAGCAGTAAAACAGGCTTGCTAACTCGCGTAAAATCATAAGGCCTAAAAACACCCACGTTGTTTTTAGGCCTTATCCATTCTTCCTGTTCGGGATAACAATGGATGTTGTTTGTACG